>NZ_VMML01000023.1:0-31837 GCF_013277175.1 Streptococcus sp. 3167
CAACGTAGTTATAAAAGACAAAGGAGACGTAACCGTCACATTACCAAATGGAACAACTAAAGAAATTCCATCGACAGAAACCGTAGAGAAATCTAAGGTAGAGGTAACGCCAGTAGCAGACCCAGCGCATTTAACAGAAGCCGAAAAAGCCAAAGTTAAAGAAGCCGTTTCGAAAGCTAACCCAACAGCCACCAACGTAGTTGTAAAAGACAATGGAGACGTAACTGTCACATTACCAGATGGAACAACTAAAGAAATTCCATCGACAGAAACCGTAGAGAAATCTAAGGTAGAGGTAACGCCAGTAGCAGACCCAGCGCATTTAACAGAAGCCGAAAAAGCCAAAGTTAAAGAAGCCGTTTCGAAAGCTAACCCAACAGCCACCAACGTAGTTGTAAAAGACAATGGAGACGTAACTGTCACATTACCAGATGGAACAACTAAAGAAATTCCATCGACAGAAACCGTAGAGAAAAAATCTGGTAATAATAGTACTGATACTAGCAACAGTGGCAACACCAACAATGGAGCTACTACCAACCCTGCTGGCAGCAATAGCAACAGTGTGACACCAGATAACAGAGGCAATACTCCAGCCCCTGGTGTGACAATTGACAATAGTAGCAATACGACCCTTACTACTCCATCGTCTACTGTTGGACAGGCACAAGCAAGCACTTCGACTCAAGAAACGCCAGTTTCTACAAGCACTCCAAACAATTCAGGAACTACAGTGACTCCTAACGAGACTCGTCCTGTTGACAAGTCTGAGCTTGCTCGATTGGTTGAAGGATTGGAAAGTCGTTTGAAAGATTTGGATGATATAGATAGTACAATGCTTGAGTCAGCTAAAGCTCTTCTTACAGAGATTAAACAAGCTCTTAATGACGAAAGTTTGACAGAGTCCGATTTGCGTGATATTGTTAGAAGAGTGAGAGAGGTAATAGACTCCTTAAAAGGTGTGAAAGAAGACCAGCAAAATCAAGAAAAAGATCAGATGAAAGACGATAGTCAGACAACTACTGAATTTTCATATGTAGTAATGATTGGCAGTCTACTTGCCCTTCTTGGGCTCCTTCTCTTCCTCATCGCGCGTCGTAAGAAAGAGTCAGAACTCAAGAAATTGGTCAAGGAACTAAGCAAGCTTGAAGCAGAATTGGATTCTACAAATGTGGATACGAAAGTTCTCGACCAAGCACGAGAAGCTCTCGCTCAAGCAGTTGCTTTCCTAGCCAATGAGAAAGAGTCTGACCACACAGAAGACGAGTTGATTGAGAAACTCAAAGCGATTCTTGCTCAGCTAAGATAAGCGACATGTTGAAATATCGCAGGCGACCATAGAAGTTACTACATTGCTGGATAATGACGATAGGAAAAGTTAGTCGCAAACCTGTAGTGGGAATATACCAGCTTCTAGTGGGGAAGTGGTTCTGGGAACAGGACACCGTCTTTTAAATGGGAATGCTTCCTCCTCTAGTACAAGTAGAAGTCTTTGATGGTAGAGTAAGATAAAGAAGAAACACGAAACAAGTAAGATAGTTCATGAAATGGAACTGAAAATTGCTGGTGTGGACTCTTGAAGGAAGTAATGGATAGAAAGAAGTTGAAAAGCGTCTTTCTATCCATCTTTCTTTAGGAGTTGATGTAAGCGCTCTCTATCACTTGGTTTTGTCAGATGATTGTGCTCTCCATAACCAACCATACGTATATCATATATAGTAGATTGAAATAAGATATGAACAAAGAGATTGAGAAAGTCAAATTAATTTCTAGAAATATTTTAGAATCCGTAGCCTACTATTCTAGGCTCAATATACTACACTTAAAAAATATTTCTATTGATTAATAGGGATTATTGTGGTATAATCTAGGTAGATTAGAAGTCATCAAAGGTGCAGCAATGTATAACTAGGTGACCTTTTTTCATATAGTGGAGACTGTTAGAATGAATGTTGCCATATTTGAATTAACAAATTTCAAGGAATATATTCCTTGAAATATTGATATAGTTGATAAAATACGATTAGTTTATAATCCTGTGTTAGCACCTACTACGTTAAAAATGGCGATTGAACCTGCACTGACAGAAGAAGAATTGTATCAACATATGAAAGATAAATCTCATTGGGATTTTTCATATAATGTTGATGATGAATTTTATAAAAAGGATTGCGTAGATTTATGGTAAATTGGTTAATCGTCAGTATATTTTAGCTAAGTAAGCCTACTTATTTGATAGTTACCTTAGAAATTTCCTTCAAGAAATATTGGAGAGAATTGAAGTCTTTTTGAAAAAGAGTACCGCTGATGCTCTGACGCTTGGATACCAAAAAACTATTTATATTTTTGAAGACGATGATTTATATTTTTCTGAACAATCTAAATACTGCAAGGATAACCCTAAACGTCAGGATACTGTCTTGAAAACAAAGTATCATTTATCGCGGTTTATTTTTGAAAAACAAGATGATTCCATAGTAAAGAATCAGATTAGACAATATGGTGTTGTGTTGCCTTGGACTGTTTTTCGTTTAATGACATTTGGAAATATATCATCATTTCTTGTCGCCTTACAACCAGGTTATCGAAATAAGGTTGCTGCTTATATTAGTTTGCTCTTGTATAAGGATGATAAAATTCCAGCTAAAATCTTATTGTCCTGGTGTAATGCACTTCGATATCTTAGAAATATATGCTCATATAATGGCAGATTATATGAACGCTTACACCATACCTTACCTGCTCTTCATCATTCTGATAAGGAGTTATTGGAGACAAACTCAGAGAATGATGATAAGACATTATTTATTTATTTTATAGCAATGAGACATCTTATTTTGTCCATGTCCCTAGAAACCCAGAATTTTTGGAATAAAAAATACAAAATTTACTAGAAGAAGGAAGTAGAGAACAAGTTGATTTGAGACACTACGGTCTTCCAGAGGACTGGGTGAACTTATTGACAATTAAGAATAGGATAATCTCTTAGATAGATAATTATTGGAAAGAATAAGATAGTATGGAGGTCTAGTATAAAACAAAATAAAGGGCACAAAACTTTTTTATTCTGTGTTGTGCCTTGAGTGAAACAAAAGGAATAAATTATAACAATGAAAAAAGTTGCCATTATTGGAGCAGGAATTGTGGGGACAACAGCTGCCTACTACCTCTCGAAAGAAAGTGACCTAGAGGTAGCCGTCTTTGACCATGGACAAGGTCAGGCTACCAAGGCTGCAGCAGGAATTATCAGTCCTTGGTTTTCCAAACGCCGCAATAAAGCTTGGTACAAAATGGCGCGCTTGGGGGCTGATTTTTATGTGGATTTATTAGCTGATTTAGAGAAATCAGGGCAAGAAATCGACTTTTACCATCGTTCGGGAGTCTTTCTCCTGAAAAAGGATGAATCCAAGTTGGAAGAACTCTATGAATTAGCCCTCCAGCGCAGAGAAGAATCTCCCTTGATAGGGCAATTAGCCATTCTGGACCAAGCATCATCTAATGAATTATTCCCTGGTTTGCAGGGATTTGACCGTCTGCTCTATGCTTCTGGTGGAGCGAGAGTAGATGGCCAACTTTTAGTGACTCGTTTGCTGGAATCCAGTCATGTCAAGCTGGTCAAAGAAAAAGTGACTCTGACACCGTTAGCATCAGGCTACCAGATTGGTGAAGAGGAGTTTGAGCAGGTTATTTTGGCGACGGGAGCTTGGTTGGGGGATATGTTAGAACCCTTGGGTTATGCTGTGGATGTCCGTCCTCAGAAAGGACAGCTCCGAGATTATCAGCTGGCCCAAGACATGGAATTTTACCCTGTTGTCATGCCAGAAGGGGAATGGGATTTGATTCCTTTTGCAGGTGGCAAATTGTCCCTAGGTGCTACCCATGAAAATGATATGGGATTTGATTTGACGGTAGATGAAATCTTGCTCCAGCAAATGGAGGAGGCAGCCTTACCTCACTATCCAGTTTTAGCTAGAGCGACTTCAAGGGCTGAGCGTGTGGGAATCCGTGCCTATACTAGTGATTTCTCTCCTTTCTTTGGGCCAGTGCCAGAATTGGCAGGTGTCTACGCTGCTAGTGGACTAGGTTCATCAGGCCTCACAACTGGTCCTATTATTGGTTACCACCTAGCTCAATTGGTCAAAGGCAAGGAGTTGACTTTGAACCCTGAAAACTACCCAATTGAAAACTATGTCAAACCGGTAAAAAGCGAATAATACTCAATGAAAATCAAAAAACAAACTAGGAAACTAGCAGCGGGCTGCTCAAAGCACTGCTTTGAGGTTGTGGATAGAACTGACGAAGTCAGCTTAAAACACTGTTTTGAGGTTGTGGATGGAACTGACGAAGTCAGCTTAAAACACTGTTTTGAGGTTGTGGATGGAACTGATGAAGTCAGTAACCATACCCATGGCAAGGCGAAGCTGACGTTGTTTGAAGAGATTTTCGAAGAGTATAAGCATTTTACTGAAATTTTATCTTACCCTCTAGGATGGCAAATGACATTCCCTATCAAAAATGGTAAAATAAGAAAAAATAATCCGAGAATCGAGGAATTAAGATGCAAGAAAAGATTTTGCTAACGGGTGGAGCAGGTTTTATCGGAACCCACACTGTTATTGAGTTAATCCAAGCAGGTCATCAGGTTGTTGTGGTGGATAACCTTGTCAACAGCAATCGCAAAAGTTTAGAAGTTGTTGAGAAAATTACAGGAGTTGAAGTACCTTTCTATGAGGCAGATATCCGTGATATAGATACTCTTCGTGACATTTTCAAACAAGAAGAACCAACAGGGGTCATTCACTTTGCTGGCTTGAAGGCTGTTGGAGAATCTACTCGTATTCCTCTTGCCTACTATGACAACAATATCGCAGGAACTCTTAGCCTTTTGAAAGCTATGGAAGAAGCCAACTGTAAGAACATCATTTTCAGTTCTTCTGCGACAGTTTACGGGGATCCTCATACAGTGCCAATCCTGGAAGATTTCCCACTTTCAGTGACCAATCCATACGGTCGTACCAAGCTCATGCTAGAGGAAGTTTTGATAGATATCTACAAGGCAGACTCAGAATGGAATGTGGTCTTGCTTCGTTATTTCAACCCAATCGGAGCCCATGAAAGTGGAGACCTAGGAGAAAATCCAAACGGTATTCCAAACAACCTCTTGCCATATGTGACTCAAGTAGCTGTTGGGAAATTAGAGCAAGTGCAAGTGTTTGGAGACGATTACGATACCGAAGATGGAACTGGTGTTCGTGACTATATCCACGTTGTCGATTTGGCTAAAGGTCACGTCGCAGCTCTGAAAAAAATCCAAAAAGGTTCAGGCCTAAACGTTTATAACCTTGGAACAGGTAAAGGCTACTCAGTTCTTGAAATTATCCAAAATATGGAAAAAGCAGTGGGACGCCCAATTCCTTACCGCATCGTAGACCGTCGCCCAGGGGATATCGCAGCCTGCTATTCAGATCCTGCAAAAGCCAAAGCAGAACTAGGCTGGGAAGCAGAACTCGGCATCACCCAAATGTGTGAAGATACATGGCGTTGGCAAAGCAAGCATCCAAATGGATTTGAAGACTAAGATGGTGATGTCAATCATTGTCCCCTGCTTAAACGAAGAGGAAGTACTTCCTCTTTTTTATCAGGCTCTGGAAGATTTGATTCCAGATTTGGAAACAGAAATCGAGTATGTCTTTGTCGAGGATGGATCGAACGATGGAACCTTGGAACTTTTAAAGGCCTATCGGGAGCAAAATCCGGCAGTGCATTATCTTTCTTTCTCTCGAAATTTTGGCAAAGAAGCAGCCCTTTATGCAGGCTTGCAATATGCGACAGGAGATTTGGTGGTGGTGATGGATGCAGACCTCCAAGATCCTCCTAGTATGTTGCTTGAGATGAAAAACTTACTAGACCAGAATGCAGATTTGGACTGTGTTGGAACACGGAGAACTAGTCGGGAGGGAGAACCCTTCTTTCGCAGTTTTTGTGCTAATCTCTTTTACCGCCTTATGCAAAAAATTAGTCCAGTAGCCCTGCCATCAGGTGTCCGTGATTTTCGCATGATGAGACGGTCTGTAGTCGATGCCATTTTAAGCTTGACCGAGTCCAATCGTTTTTCAAAGGGGCTCTTCGCCTGGGTGGGTTTCAAAACCTACTATTTGGACTATCCAAATGTCGAAAGGCAGGCTGGCAAGACCAGTTGGAGTTTGAGGCAACTTTTTTTCTACTCCATTGAAGGGATTGTTAATTTTTCAGATTTTCCCCTGATTATCGCCTTTGTGGCGGGACTCCTATCTTGTTTTATTTCTTTTGTGATGACTGTTTTTGTGGTGTTTCGGACCCTTATCTTGGGCAATCCGACATCTGGTTGGACCTCTCTGATGGCTGTTATTCTCTTTCTTGGAGGCATTCAACTCTTGACTATTGGGATTCTCGGTAAATATATCAGTAAGATTTATTTGGAGACTAAAAAAAGACCACTTTATCTTATCAAAGAAAAAAGTTATCATAGATCATGAAAAAGTAGGAATTATCTGGCGCAGTCACTTTTTTGTAATTATAATTCTTTTGGTCTGGAACTTGAGTGATTTTTAAAAAAATTAGGGATTTGACATGATATAAATGAACTATGTGGAATAAATTTACTGCAAAGACGATAACTTAATAAATAAAACATTCAGGAGGGTTATTTTATGCTAAGTAAAGAGGATTATACTGAAGAAATCGGGCTAATAAAGAAACAAAATTATGTAGAGGTTGAACTGTATCCTTTAGTTGCTGATATAATTAAGCCAACTTTAAAAGATAGTTTATCAAAAAGATATGTCTTCGGAAGACAAAGAAGGGGTTTGGGACAAATTTATTATGGTCTAAGTAATTTTCCTGATATAGTTATTTTAGATAAGACTTATGAAAACAAATCTAGGAAAAGTATAAAAATTGAAGAATGGAAGGAACTTCGAGGATGCGTGGAAGTTAAGAATTTAAATTATAGTTTAATTACAGAGGAAAAAATCAAATCAACCATATCGAACAGTTTTGAACATATAACTGGAGAGATGGGACAACTTATTGGAGACCTTTTATGGTATAAAAAAGTAATTTATACAAATGGAATTGAATGGAGATTTCTAAGTTTAGATGACAAGGAAGAGATAGATAATACAATTGTTGAAGTAGTTAACAAAAGAATAGAAACAGAAGAAGCGGGAAATTCTTTTGATTGGTGGAAGAATATTAAAGATTTATCGTTCAATTATACGGATATATGCCTATCTAAAGATTGTAGACGAGAGTGGAATGAATTTGTAAAAAGGGTAAAGGAAATAGAATGGTAGAAGTCTATTCTCATTGAGGAATTTAGATTATAAGTTGCAGTAAGATTTATCTGGAGACTAAAAAAAGACCACTTTATCTCGTTAAAGAAAAAAGTGATCTTCCTGATTTTACAGAAAAAAATAAAGTGAAAAGACTATAATTTTACATGGAAATATGCTAAACTAGAAAGAGTGAAACGTTCTTGTCAATTTACTATGAGAGATTAGTGTTGATCTTTAATCAAGGCACGTGTCGGACAGTTTCTAACAGCCTCTAAGACATCCTGACTAGGAGAAATTTCTTTTTCCAGTTGGTCAGGATTATCGTAAAAACGCACGATTCCATTATCGTGGTAATCAAATAAGTCAGAATAAGTTTGGCAAAGCCCACAGGCGATGCATCGTTCAGGTATAAGTGTGATTTTCATGTTCATATTTATATTGTAATAAGAAAAGTAAAAAAAAACAAGGAGTAAGGTATGGCAAAAGAACCGTGGCAAGAAGATATTTATGATCAAGAAGAAGCAAGAGCAGAGCGTCGGCATCGAAACCACGGAGGGGCTGATAGGATGGCTAATCGTATTTTGACGATCCTAGCTAGTATTTTTTTTGTAATTGTGGTGGTGATGGTCATCGTTCTCATCTATCTATCATCGGGGGGGAGTAATCGCACAGCAGCCTTAAAAGACTTTCATGATTCTGATGCAAGTGTAGTACAAATCTCATCTTCAAGCAGTTCTCAGCCTGAGCAGAGTTCAGAGCCAGAATCTACTTCTAGTAGTTCAGAAGAAGCTGCTAATCCTGAAGGAACGATTAAAGTTCTCGCAGGAGAAGGGGAAGCAGCTATTGCCGCTCGTGCAGGAATCTCCATTGCTCAGTTAGAGGCCTTGAATCCTGGGCACATGGCTACAGGATCTTGGTTTGCTAATCCAGGTGATGTTATAAAAATAAAATAGGAGCCGATATGAAAACAATTCAAATTGCTATTGATGGTCCTGCTTCCAGCGGTAAGAGTACGGTCGCAAAGATTATTGCTAAGGATTTTGGATTCACCTACCTTGATACAGGAGCTATGTATCGTGCAGCGACCTATATGGCTCTTAAGAACCAATTAGGAGTTGAAGAAGTCGAAGCCCTTCTAACCTTGTTGGACCAGCATCCAATCAGCTTTGGACGTTCAGAAACTGGAGACCAGCTTGTTTTTGTAGGAGATGTGGATATTACCCATCCTATCCGTGAAAATGAAGTGACCAATCATGTTTCTGCTATTGCAGCAATTCCTCAAGTGCGTGAGAAACTAGTTTCTCTCCAACAAGAAATTGCCCAGCAAGGTGGGATTGTCATGGATGGTCGCGATATTGGAACTGTTGTATTGCCACAAGCAGAATTGAAAATTTTCCTAGTAGCTTCTGTTGATGAGAGAGCAGGGCGCCGTTACAAGGAAAATATTGCCAAGGGAATTGAAACAGACCTTGAAACCCTAAAAAAGGAAATTGCTGCGCGTGACTACAAGGATAGTCATCGGGAGACTTCTCCTCTTAAACAAGCAGAGGACGCTGTCTATCTTGATACAACTGGCTTGAACATTCAAGAAGTAGTTGAAAAAATCAAATCAGAAGCTGAAAAAAGAATGTAAATGTAGAAAAGCCGATAGATGGATATCGGTTTTTTTCTAAATTTGTCAAAATGCTGATTTTAGGGTATAATAGTTGCTGTTCGAGAAATTTTGATTTTCAAAGAATAGTGAATGATGATAAGGAGAAACTATGAACAATTTACCAAATTGTCCAAAATGTAACTCAGAGTATGTCTACGAAGACGGTGCCCTACTGGTTTGCCCAGAGTGTGCTCATGAGTGGAATCCTGCTGAAGTTGCAGAAGCAGAAGAAGGTCTTGTCGCTATCGATGCCAACGGAAATAAATTGGCTGATGGTGATACAGTAACTCTCATCAAGGACTTGAAAGTAAAAGGTGCGCCAAAAGATTTGAAACAAGGGACGCGCGTGAAAAATATCCGCATCGTAGAAGGCGACCACAATATCGACTGTAAGATTGATGGTTTTGGTGCCATGAAACTCAAATCAGAGTTTGTGAGGAAGATTTAAGCATGTCAAAACACTATAAACTTGTATTTTATAGCCGTATCTTCTTGTTTCTAGCGGCTTTTACGGGAGTTTATCTTGAAATTACTAAGCATGGTGGTTTTGGGATGCTTCTCTATTACACGGTTCTGTCCAACCTCTTGGTAACTATTTTTACCCTTTATCTTCTAAAGGTTATGAGCCGTGTAGGTGAAAATTGGCAAAGGCCAAGTCTCTTGCGCTTAAAAGGTGGGGTCACCATGAGTATCATGATTACCTGTGTGATTTACCATTTCCTCTTGGCGCCCATTGCGACTAATTTCTATACCCTAGAAAATTTCCTTTGCCACTATATCGTTCCCATCTGGTTTTTAGCGGATACCCTCTTTTTTGACAAACAGGGTCAATATAAGATTTGGGATCCAGCAGTGTGGACCATTTTACCCTTGCTGTATATGATGTTTGCTCTTTTTAATGGCTTGGTTCTAAAACTCAATATTCCAAATGCCAAGGATAATCCTTTCCCTTACTTCTTTTTAAATGTGAACAAGGGTTGGGATGTCGTATTCAAGTGGTGTCTGATTATCTTTGTTGCCTATATGGTAGCAGGATTTATCTTCTACTTTATTAAGCAAATCAAGAGAAAGTCATTCTAATACTCTTCGAAAATCTCTTCAAACTACGTCAGTTTCCATCTGCAACCTCAACACACTGTTTTGAGCAGCCTGCGGCTAGCTTCCTAGTTTGCTCTTTGATTTTCATTGAGTATAAGACACAAGGGATTCATTTTCGAGTTTGAGAAGGAGTCTGTGTACCAATGAGGCTTCTTCTTTTCTTGCTTTTTTGATAACTATCAAAAAAGTAGAAGATTAAGAGAAATATAGAAAGAGATTTCATGAAACAATTTTTAGAACGGGCCAGCATTTTGGCTCTCTCCCTCGTTTTGATTGCCTCCTTTTCCATTTCGAGTGCCCTACCAGCCATGTTTGACTATTATCAGGGTTATTCTAAGGAACAAATTGAGCTCTTGGTGAGCTTGCCTTCCTTTGGAATCATGATGATGTTACTGCTAAATGGTTTCTTAGAAAAAATATTTCCTGAGCGCTTACAGATTAGTTTGGGCTTGCTGATTTTATCATTGAGCAGTACAGCTCCCTTCTGGTACCAAGCCTATCCCTTTGTCTTTGGGACACGGCTTCTTTTTGGTTTAGGTGTTGGGATGATCAATGCCAAGGCCATTTCTATTATCAGTGAACGCTATCAAGGAAAAAGGCGAATTCAGATGTTAGGGCTACGCGCTTCTGCAGAGGTCGTTGGAGCTTCTCTCATTACCTTGGCCGTCGGTCAGTTGTTGGCCTTTGGTTGGACAGCTATCTTTCTAGCCTATAGTGCTGGATTTTTGGTGCTGCCCCTTTATCTGCTCTTTGTCCCTTATGGAAAATCAAAGAAAGAAGTCAAGAAAAGAGCGAAGGAAGCAAGTCGTTTAACTCGAGAAATGAAAGGCTTGATTTTTACCCTAGCTATCGAAGCGGCAGCTGTAGTTTGTACCAATACAGCTATTACCATCCGTATTCCAAGTTTGATGGTGGAAAGAGGATTGGGGGATGCCCAGTTATCTAGTTTTGTTCTTAGTCTCATGCAGTTAATCGGGATTGTGGCTGGAGTGAGTTTTTCTTTCTTGATTTCTATCTTTAAAGAGAAACTGCTCCTCTGGTCTGGTATTACATTTGGCTTGGGGCAAATCGTGATTGCCTTGTCTCCATCCTTGTGGGTGGTAGTAGCAGGAAGTGTTCTGGCTGGATTTGCCTATAGTGTAGTCTTGACGACGGTCTTTCAACTTGTCTCTGAACGAATTCCAGCTAAACTCCTCAATCAAGCAACTTCATTTGCAGTTTTAGGCTGTAGTTTCGGAGCTTTTACGACCCCATTCATTCTAGGTGCAATAGGGTTACTAACGCACAATGGGATGCTGGTCTTTGCCATCTTAGGAGGTTGGTTGATTGTAACCTCTATCTTTGTCATGTACCTATTTCAAAAGAGAGCTTAGGATTGATTCCTAAGTTTTTCTTTTGATACTCAATGAAAATCAAAGAGCAAACTATAGTTGATTGAGTTTGGAATAGTACGCTGTAGCTGCTAAAACATTTCTAGAAATTAATTTGACTTTCCTAATAGAGTTATTCATATCTTATTTCAATCTACTATAGAAAGCTAGCCGCAGGTTGCTCAAAATAGTGTTTTGAGGTTGCAGATGGAAACTGACGTGGTTTGAAGAGATTTTCGAAGAGTATGAGATTTTTATACCCATACAATATTTGTTTTAGGTCCTTGTTTACAGACTAATTTCTTGATAAAATAGAGGTTATGACGAGATATAAAGCAACTATTTCCTATGATGGTTATGCCTTTGCTGGCTTTCAGCGCCAGCCTCATGCGCGTAGCGTTCAGGAAGAAATTGAAAAAACCTTGACCAGGTTAAATAAAGGGCAAGCTATTACTGTTCACGGTGCTGGTAGGACAGATAGTGGGGTTCATGCTCTGGGACAGGTGCTTCATTTTGACCTGCCTTATCAGATGGATGAGGAGAAACTCCGTTTTGCCTTGGATACCCAGTCTCCTGAAGATATTGATGTGATTTCGATTGAGCTTGTGGCAGATGATTTTCATTGCCGTTATGCCAAGCATAGCAAGACCTATGAGTTTATCGTGGATAGAGGACGTCCCAAAAATCCCATGCGCCGTCACTATGCCACCCACTTCCCTTACCCACTTGATGTGGAGAGGATGCAGGAGGCCGTCAAAAAGCTAGAAGGAACCCATGATTTCACTGGCTTTACAGCCTCTGGGACTAGTGTAGAGGATAAGGTTCGCACTATTACAGAAGCCAGTCTTAGGGTTGATGAGACAGGCCAGTTTTTGACTTTTACCTTTTCAGGAAATGGTTTCTTGTATAAACAGATTCGCAATATGGTGGGGACACTGCTCAAAATCGGCAACAAGCGTATGCCAGTAGAGCAGATTGACCTCATCTTGGAGAAAAAGGACAGGCAGCTTGCAGGTCCCACTGCAGCACCAAATGGTTTATATTTAAAGGAGATTCGTTATGAAGAATAATCGTATTTTAGCACTTTCTGGGAATGATATTTTTAGTGGTGGTGGTTTGTCAGCTGATTTGGCTACCTATACCTTGAACGGCTTGCATGGCTTTGTAGCAGTGACTTGTTTGACAGCCTTGACGGAAAAGGGCTTTGAAGTCTTTCCAACTGACGATACCATTTTTCAACATGAATTAGATAGCTTGCGTGATGTAGAATTTGCAGGGATTAAGATTGGTCTTCTACCAACTGTCAGTGTGGCTGAGAAGGCTTTGGACTTTATCAAGCAACGTCCAGGAGTGCCTGTGGTTTTGGATCCTGTCTTGGTCTGTAAGGAAACGCATGATGTAGCTGTCAGTGAACTCTGCCAAGAGTTGATTCGCTTTTTCCCTCATGTCAGTGTGATTACGCCTAATCTTCCTGAAGCAGAATTACTAGCTGGTCAGGAAATTAAAACCTTGGAAGACATGAAAACTGCAGCTCAGAAATTGCATGACTTAGGAGCGCCAGCAGTCATTATCAAGGGAGGCAATCGCCTTAGTCAGGACAAGGCTGTAGATGTCTTTTATGACGGACAAAACTTTACAGTCCTAGAAAATCCTGTCATCCAAGGGCAAAATGCTGGCGCAGGTTGTACCTTTGCCTCTAGCATTGCCAGTCGCTTGGTTAAAGGTGATGAACTTTTACCAGCAGTAGAAAGCTCTAAGACTTTCGTTTACCGTGCCATTGCACAAGCAGATCAGTATGGAGTAAGACAATATGAAGCAAACCAAAACAACTAAAATCGCCCTTGTATCCCTATTAACCGCCCTCTCTGTGGTTCTAGGTTATTTCTTAAAAATCCCAACACCGACAGGCATCCTAACTCTTTTAGATGCGGGTGTCTTCTTTACGGCCTTCTACTTTGGTAGTCGTGAAGGGGCTGTAGTCGGAGGACTGGCAGGTTTCTTGATTGACCTCTTATCAGGCTATCCTCAATGGATGTTCTTTAGCTTGGTCAATCATGGATTGCAGGGATTTTTCGCAGGATTTAAAGGAAAAACTCAGTGGTTAGGCCTTATCTTAGCAACGATTGCCATGGTAGGGGGTTACGCCTTGGGTTCTACATTGATGAATGGCTGGGCAGCAGCCCTACCAGAAATTCTACCAAATTTCATGCAAAATATGGTAGGGATGATTGTAGGATTTATTCTTAGTCAAAGTATCAAGAAGATTAAGTAAAGCGGCTGTGGAGAAAGTCCTAAAAATCAGAAAAAACGCATAGTATCAGGTATTGAAAACCTTGATACTATGCGTTTTATTGTGGGAAGATTTTTCTCATTTTTAGTGAAATTGAACTTTTTCTAACATCTTTTTATAGATTACTTCTTGATCAATTATCATTTCCATTGTTGTTTCTTGGGGTTTCATCCCTTGTCTTTGATAAAAGCGGAGAGCACCCTCGTTATCATTCCAGACACTTAGGGTTAGATTATGGCAGCCAATTTCTTTAGCATAATTGAGAGCGAATTGATAGAGTTGATTACCAATTTTTTGACCACGAGCATTTTGATCTACACATAAATCTTTGATAAAAAGGGTTTTGATTTCTTGGAGAACAGGATTATCTGTTTTATCTTTTATGGTACAAAATAGGTGTCCGAGAACTTGTCCCTTCTCATCTTCAAAAACAAAAATAGGGGTATGTTCTTGAGAGAGAATATTTTGCAACTCAGAGGAACTATATTTAGTCCCAGTTTGCTTAAAAATATCTGGTCGAGCTTGGTGGTGAAGCGTAAGGATTTGTTGTAATAAATCGAGTAATTTAGGAATATCTTCTTGTTTAGCTTTTCGAATAGTCATGAAGGTTCTTTTTATTGGCTTAGTCTATAAGAAAAGCTTTAGGAGCAATCATTTTTCTTTATGAAGAGTTCTTAAAATAATTAACTGTGTTGACATAATCCAAAGAATGAGAATACTCATGTCCAATAGAGAGACATTTCCGTAGTCGTAAAGGCTGGCTCGCAGAAGATTTGAGGAAGGGACGAAAGGGAGGGCACGGTAAAGATGGTTTACCCACTCAGGTAGTCGATCTGCAGGATACATGAGTGGTGAGAACATGAGTCCAATCATAAGAATTAGCTGCGACATAAGGGTTACTGTATTTGGAGAAAAGGTGTAGGCTATAGCAAATCCCAGACTAATCATAGTAAGACAAATCAGAAGCACAATAAAAACACCAAGAAAAGATGGATGGAGACGAACAGAAAAACGGACATACCCAAGTAGAATAGAAATAAAAACTCCCGGAAAAATGGCAATTAACCACATCCACAAGTCAGCGAGAGAAATGAATATCCTAGGGATGGGTAAGGCACGAATATAATCAAAATGCCCTTCCAACTTATCATTTGCTATAACAGGGGAGGAAATTGTACAACCCATGGAGATAATTCCAATTAAAACAGAACCAGACGAAAGATAGTAGGCAGTAGTCGAATCGATATCGCCAATAACTAGAGGGTAGCCAAAAAGAAGAGAAATGGATAAGAGGAGCTGTGCTAGTGTAAAAAGGATGAAAAGCTCTTTTTGGCGCAAGTAGTTCCAATGAAGTAAGTAAAAAAATTGAGTCATATTAGTTGGTTAGCTCCTCTCTATAAAGGTCAGAAATAGTCAATGTTTTTTGATGAAGAGAGAGATTGGAAATTGTTTTTTGACCAAGTTCTTCTGTCAGTTGTGCTATCAATGGAGCTAGACTTCTTTCCTCAATCTCTAATTGACAACTAACACCATTGATAATTGTATAATCTTCTATTTTGTCTAATATACTTTTAGTCTTAAAATCAAAGCTTATCTGATACAGTTTGTCATGGATGATTTGCTTAACCTTTCCTGATTTGAGCAATCTACCATTATTAAAGAGGGCGTAATTATCTGCATATTTTTCAACCTCCAGAAGATTATGAGTAACGATAATAATGGTATGCCCCTTGCTAGCTAACTTTTGCAATAATTGCCATTGCTTTTCACGACGAATGGGGTCAACATCATTTGTTGGTTCGTCAAGAAGAATGATGTCTGAGCTACCGATTAGTGTCATAGCGAAGGAAGTTAGTCTTTTGAGACCGCCCGAAAGATCCTTACCTTTTTTGTAACGATAGTCTTCAATTTCTAAATCAGTGAGAAGCTGGCTGATTGTTTTTTCTAGTTCTTGGGAACTCAATCCTCGCATTTTTCCAAGTATTTCTAAATTTTGTTCTACGGTTAATTTGTCGAGTGGGGCATATTGTTGAGACATATAACTAATTAAGGTGCGTGCTTGTTTACGATTGTATATAAAAGAAATATCACCATACAAAATATCTCCTTGGTCAGGTTTAGTAAAACCAATCATTTGATTCAATAGAGTAGATTTTCCAGCTCCATTGTGTCCCAAAAAAGCCGTGATTTTTGCTGGTGATATTTCTAAGGAAATATGATTATTGGCTAAGTGCTGACCATCAAAAGATTTAGTCAAATTATCAATTACGAGTTTTGCAGTTGTCATAACTTTAATTCTCCGTACTTAGAAAAAATTTCCCAATCGTCTTCTTTACCTGTGCCGCATGTTGGACATTCATCAAGATAGCGTCCCCAAGAATCGTGTGTGAATGAGGCTCCGTTTTCATAATTGATTTCGTATTGATGGTTAAGGCTAATTGGTTCCGTATATTGAGTTAATAATCGGATAGTTTCATCAACAATGGCAGAAGTCAGTTGAAATATTGCTGGACCATAGGCTATTGTAGGGATTGTTTTTGTAATCGTACGAACACCGTGGAATTGTTCAAGGAATAGAGTGTCAATTTTTGTATAATAAATATTTAAACAATCAAAACAGCCTGTTTGGTAAGGGATAACTGAATAGACACGACCACGACTAACTTGACTGGCGCCAAATATACAGGGAATATTTTTTGTAACGATTGCTTTATTTACGATACGTTGAATATCATATTGAGGTTCATCAATCACACATATCGTAATATCAACATCATCAAGTAAAGGAATCAAGTCACTTACAGAGGTGATACGTATATTATGGGTTTCTACTTCAATATCGGAATTCATTTTTGTAACTTCTCTATGGGCAATTTGAACTTTAGATAAGCCAATATCATCTTCCTTGTATAGAAATTGTCTTCCTAGATTACTTTGCTCAACAATGTCAAAATCCACTATTTTTATCTTTTTAGGTCCCAAGCCTGCTAGTAATGTCAGTATGTTAGAACCCCCACCACCAAGACCTAGTAAAAGGATAGTAGACTGATGAATTTTTTTCTGTGTTGCAATACTATCTTGGAAGCTATTTAAATAGCGACTGAAATAATATATATTTGAATGATAACGTTCTTTAATATCCTGAATTTCGCCCGCTTCTTCGAGAACCCCCTCATTATCTAAGAGTTCAAGAGCGCCTGTGATGTCTTCTTCAGTTAAATCATCATATTTTGTTAGTATGATATTGAGAATATCTTGAAAAGGACGTCCGTCCAAAATATTGACTAAATTCCACATTTTATTATTATCATCCTTAATTTCTGTGGTTATACCAATTTGTAGCCCAATCCTAAATAAATTTTTATGAAGTTTATAAACAGGATATATTTCTTTTATTCTTGGATGATAGAATTTCATTTTAACCTCACTATTTTATTAAAAAAGGAAGACGAGGTGATTATAAATCATATATCCTCGTCTTGCAACTCCCAGTTCCTATTACAAATGGAAATAAGTAGAAAGAAAATGGTGAACCTATCTACTCAATTCCAACAGTAGGAATAAATAGAAAAGAACTCCTCTAAAAACTCAATTTTAAAATGCTAATTTTTCAACCTTTTCTGGTTACTAAACATAGAAAACCGGTAGTTTTTAGAGGTGCCCAAAATTTAGAAAACACCCCAGCTAATATCAGTTTTAGCAATAACTTTACGCACTTGAATATTTTTCATTTTTGTAACTCCTTTCATATTTGATAAGAATATTGTATAATAAATTAACGATTTTTTTATCAGCATGTCATAATTGACGTATTTGACGTTATAATTGGCAAAATCATGCTTGTAGTGAGGAATTTGATGTTAAAAATTGCGATTTGTGATGATTCTAATAGGGATGGTAGTCAGCTAGAAAACTTACTCTTATCTTATAAGGATATCAAAATAGAAACGAGTGTTTATACGAATCCCCAAAAACTATTAGAACAATTGACAGAGAAGTACAGTTGTGTTTTTTTGGATATCGAGATGCCACAGATAACAGGAATTGATATGGCACAAAAAATCCGTAAGGTAAACCCTTTTATCCCGATTATCTTTGTTACCAGTTATCGAGATTATATGGAGCAGGTTTTTGAAGTGCAGACTTTTGATTATTTACTTAAACCAGTGACTTCTAAAAAATTATATAAAACTCTGGATAGAGTGGTACGTTTTTTGAATTTAGGGCAAGCTGTATTTACGTTTACTTTTGGAAAGCAGCATTATTCACTGCCTTTAGATGACATTGTATTTTTTGAAAAGGATAAGCGTGCTGTCTTTATTTACACTAAAGATCAGACTTACAAAGCTTTGCTTAAAACGAAAGATATTTTAGAGAAATTACCTGATTACTTTATTCAAATTCATTCTTCCTATATTATCAATCCTAGATATGTGACAGAGTTTGATTCGCAAATAGTCACAATTTTAAATGGAATGGATGAAAATCACCTTCCAATTAGCCGAAAATTTCAAACGTCTTTTAGAGAAAAGTATTATTATTATCTGAGTGAGAGGAATTTTTAATGTTAGTCAGTTTGCGGATTGTGAGTATTCTGTTTGATTTATTTTTGGGAATTATTTTCTTTTATAGACCTCTGTCCCAAAAAGAAAAGTCTAGGAGAATTTGTATCTTTACTTCTCTCCTTTTATTTTTCCATGCCTTGTTGACGATATTATTTTCAGGAGCTAATCTTTTCTTAGTAGGGAATCTTATTCTCAGTATCGCAGAGTATTATTTTTTAGGTCTTTATTTTGGATATGCTGTTCAAGAATCTTCGTTTTGGATTTTTTGTCAGATGAGTCTAACTTTACTAGCTGGTACTATACTCAATCAAGCAGTGCAACTATTTTCCCCTTTATCAGTCATTTCAGAAAATCTAATAGCCATGCTTTTTTATCTCGCTGTAGCTTTTCTTTTATCATTGCTAGTGACCCTGGTTCTTCGACAACTTTTTCGTGCACATCAAAAGTTAGTTTATACTGTTTCTAAAGGGACTTGGTTATACCAGTTTATTGTACCATTTTTGTCCATTTGTTTTGCTTTTACAGTATCAGCGATTCAAGGGCAAGTGTTTGAGAAGGATTATCTTTCTTTTGTTTCTGTATTAGCCCTCATTGTGTTAACGTTCTCTTCTCTCTATTTCACCCTATATCTTTCTCAGCAACAACAGAGGTATTATCAAAGCATACTAGAGACGGAACAGATGACCTTTCAACTGAGAGAAATGAAACAATCTAAAAAAGATTATAGGAGGATTCAAAGGATTCAACACGATTTGAAAAATCAACATTTAATCCTCCTTGCACTTTTAAAAGAAGATCCTGAACAAGCGAAGTCTTATCTCCAAAGCATGACAAATAGTATAGAGAACCAAACTGTCTGTTACTCCAAGAATACAACAATTAACTTTTTACTCAATCAAAAATTACAGGATAAGGTAGAGGACATACAATTGGAAATTGATTGTTTTGTACCTCAACGATTAGAAATCAATCCAGATATTTTAGCGGTTTTACTTGGTAATTTGTTGGACAATAGTCTTGAAGCCTGTATGCGCTTGAGTAATAAAGAAGATAGGGTCTTAATCTTAGGAATACGATATTTTCAGAAGAAACTCTTTATTGCTATCGAGAATTCATTTGATGAGAATGAATTGGTAATACGAAAGGAACGTCAGACAGAGGGATGGGGGCTTAAAAATATTGAGAGACTTGTAACCAATCATAGGGGAACAATGAAGAATTTTATTCAGAATGGACGTCATAAAACAGAAGTGATTCTTCTTGTCTAACTAGGGTTTGTTGCTATCTTAATCAAAATAAAGCAAGTCTTTGCTGGTACTTGTAAAGAGGTCAAAGCCATCCTTGGTAACAACACCGCAGTCTTCAATACGAACACCGACTTTACCAGGGATATAGATACCTGGTTCAACAGAGAAGCACATGCCTTCTTCGATGACCATGTCGTTTCCTTCCATGATAGATGGGAATTCATGGACATCCATACCGATACCATGCCCGAGACGGTGGTTGAAGTACTCACCATAACCAGCTTTTTCGATGACCTCACGGGCAGCGCGGTCCACTTCATGAGCAGTCACACCTGGCTTGATAAAGTCAAGAGCAGCTTGTTGGGCTTCAAGAGTCAAGTTGTAAATATCTTTCTTGAATTGGTCTGGTTTGCCGACAGCGACTGTACGAGTCATATCTGACGCATAGCCATTGACCAGAACACCCAGGTCAAAGAGGAGAAGAGCATCATTTTCAACCTTATTAGCTGCTGGAATGCCGTGTGGATTCGCAGCATTATCACCAGTCAAGACCATGGTATCAAAGCTCATTTCGTAACCTTCACGTTTCATGGCAAAGTCAATTTGTGCGATGATATCTGTCTCAGTCTTATCAAGAGAAATATTGTCAAAACCAACATGAACAGCCTTGTCCGCATAAAGACCTGCAACCATCATTTTTTGTACTTCATCAGCTGATTTGATGAGGCGCATGCGTTGGATACGAGGAGTGAGGTTTTCAAACTCAGCAGTTTCAAAAACTGTTTTCAAACCATGGTATTTGGTCAAGATGAGATTGTCAAACTCAACAGCGACACGTTTGAAGTCAAGTTGTGGAAGAGCATGTTTGATTTTTTGCCATGGATTTTCAGAATCGACATAGCCCACTACTGGGAAGGAAACGGTGCTACTTGCACGTTCTACTTCAAGAGCTGGGACAAAGAGGAGAGGTTCCTGATCCGCTAGGACAAAGAGGAACATTTGGCGTTCATGGGGATCACTGTAAAAACCAGTGAGGTAATTGATTGTGACGGGGTCAGATACGACAGCGACGTCTAGTTTTTCTGATTCAAGATATGTTACGATTTGTTGTAATTTAGACATATGCTACCTTCTTTCTACCCCTCTATTTTGGCAAAAAAAGAGAGAAAATGCAAGGGAGAAGGGTAAAAGAAAAGACAAAAAAACTCCGACAAGATAACGGAGTTCTTTGATATAGTTTCACTTTGTTTAAGAAAAGTCAGCCTTGCTTTTGACATCACTGTATTCTTCAGCGATTTCTTGGCTGAGAATATCTTCATAGGCAGGGAGTTGGATGTCCTGACCATATTTCTTCTTGAGGGCTGTAGTGACTAGGCGATAAGCCAGATTGGCATTACGAGAGAGGATAGGCCCGTGGAAGTAGGAACCAAAGACATTCTTATAATGAACCCCTTCGCCGACCTTTTCTTCGTTGTTTCCATTTCCATAGACAACCTGTCCCAGTGGTTTTTGGTCATCAGAGAGGAAGGTACGTCCCTGGTGATTTTCAAATCCATAGTAGGTTTCATTGAAATCTTCATTGTGAATCTTGATGTCCCCGATAAAACGGTTATTGGTCTGGTTGAGAGTGTAGTGGCCCATGACCCCTAGTCCTTCGATGCGTTTGCCTGAAGCTTCAACATAATATTGACCCAATAGTTGAAAACCACCGCAGATAGCGAGAACCACACCGTCGTTTTTGATGTAGTTGTCAATGCTCTCTTTTTTAGCAGGTAGGTCGTCTGCAATGATACTTTGTTCAAAGTCTTGACCGCCTCCGAAAAAGGCGATGTTGTAGTGATTTTCATCAAAATCATCATGGAGAGAAACGATGTCAACGGTCACATGGGCTCCCAGTTTTTCAGCAACATACTTGAGCATGAGGATGTTTCCATTGTCCCCGTAGGTATTCATGAGATTTCCGTAGAGGTGGGCAATGTTGAGCTGATAGGGGTAATTGCCATCTTTTGAGGAAAGTGAAGTATAAACCATTAGTTCATCTCCTTTCTAACAATCTGACGACTAGCCAGCAGTTCACGAAATTCCAGCATGGCAGTATAAGTTGCCAGAATATAGGCATGCTTGCAGTCTTGATTCTCAATGGTCTTGAGAACTTGCTCCAGATTACTCGTTTCAGTGATTTTCTCAGCTGGATAGCCAGTCACTCGGAGGCGACGAGCGATTTCAGAATGACGAACACCGCCAGCGTTGATTTCAGGAATGTCCATGTCAGTGATTTGCTCAAAGTCTGCATCCCAGATCCAGCTAGTGTCAATTCCATCTGCATAGTTGGCATTAAGGAGGACAGATAGGCTAAATGGATAAGGTGCTAGTTTGATCATTTCGATAGCTTGGGTTGCACCGACTGGATTTTTAATCAAGACAAGGGTACATTCCTTGTCACCGATATGAAAGGTTTCTTGGCGTCCAAAGACAGCACGGCTCTTGTCAAATCCCTGTTTGATGAGTTGGGAATCTGCGCCGAGGAAACGGGCGATGGCCACAGCAGCTAGGGCGTTATAGATATTATAGAGCCCGCCGATTTGGATACCGTATTCTTGGCCATCTATGACAAAGCGAGAGCGATTGTTGGTCAACTCAACCAGTTTTGTCAAACGATAGTCGAGATCAGGACGTTTACATCCACAACCTTCACAGATATAGGCACCCAAGTTTGCATAGATATTATGTTCATATTTGAGGATGCTTTGGCAGTCAGGACAGAGAATCCCTTCGGTATTGTAGTGAGCCAGTTGGGCTGGTCCTTTTTCCAAGTCAAAACCAAAATACTGTATAGGATTTGGGAAAGATGGTTTGTAGAAAAGTGGGCTGTCTCCGTTAAGGAGAACAGTAGCAGTTGGAACTTTCCGAATGGCATCCAATATCATGTTATAGGTAGTATAGATTTCACCGAAACGGTCCATCTGATCACGGAAGATATTAGTAATGACAAAAAGACTAGGCTGGATATAGTCACAGATACGAGATAGACTGGCTTCGTCAATTTCGAGGACGGCAATATTTTTCCCAGTTTTTGAAGATTTGGCTGTTAGGAAGGTTGTTGCAATTCCTGTAATCATGTTGGCACCGCTTGGGTTGGTTAGAACTTGACCATAAACCTCTTTTAAAATGCCGACAGTGAGGGCAGTTGTCAGGGTTTTTCCATTTGTTCCAGTGACCACGACAATCTCGTAGTTCTTAGCTAGGTTTTGTAAAATATCTTTATCAAATTGAAGGGCGACTTTCCCTGGGAGCGTACTTCCACGTCCAAGACGGCTTAAAACGAAGTGGGAAGAACACCCAGCAAGAAGGCCCAAAGTAGTTTTTAAGTTCATGTTTCTATTATATCACAAAAGAGGGAAAAGACAGATTTGATACTCAATGAAAATCAAAGAGCAAACTAGGAAGCTAGCCGCAGGCTGTACTTGAGTACGGCAAGGTGAAGCTGACGTGGTTTGAATTTGATTTTCGAAGAGTATGAGATTTCGCAGAAATGAAAACAGCCCTCAGAGGGCTGTCAGTTAAGATGTGATCTCAACTTAAATCGCAAACAAGTCATTCAAGTTCTCAGCCAAGGTTGGGTGAGTGAAGATTTGTTTTGTGAAGTAAGTGTAAGGAATCTTGTTGTCCATAGCAACAGTGATGATGTTGATGATTTCTTGAGAACCTTCTGAGAAGATGCTTGCTCCAAGAATTTCTTTGGTTTCAGTATTAACAACAGCTTTGAAAGCTCCGCGAAGGTTTCCATTTACGTGACCACGAGGCATGGCTGCAACAGGAATTTCCTTAACAGCGTATGGAAGTTTCAAATCTGCTGCTTGGCTTTCAGTCAAACCAACTTGTGAAAGTGCAGGTGTGATAAACATGGTGTTTGGTACATTGAGACGGTCTTCAAGTGTGTAGCTGCCATCTCCAGCAAGGTAGCTGTAGACAACACGGAAGTCATCAAGTGAAATGTAAGTAAATTGAAGGCCACCGTTGACATCCCCAACTGCAAATACACCAGGAACGTTTGTTTGACAATGTTTGTCTACTTTAATAGCACCACGTTCAGTAAGTTCAATATCTGTATTTTCAAGTTGAAGTGGTTCTACATTTGGTTTACGTCCAGTTGCGTAGAGAAGGGCATCGAAACGGTAAGTTTCGTCTTCAGTTACGATAAGCACTTGGTCACCGTCGTTTTTAATTTCAGTAGTATGGATATTTTGAAGCAATTCAATACCGTCTTCTTCCAGGTATTGTTTAGCAAGAGCTGCGATGGAAGGTTCTGCACGAGGTAGGAATGTATCCAAGGCATCTAGGACTGTAACCTTGCTTCCAAGTTTGTTGTAAAGGCCAGCAAATTCAAGACCGATATTTCCACCACCAAGGACTCCAAGTTTTTCAGGCAATTTGTCCAAATTTTGGATACCTGTTGAGTCAAAGACGTTCTTGCTTGTAGCAAGTCCAGGGATAGGCAAGACGTTTGAAACAGCACCAGTGTTGATGACGATTGTTTCAGCAGTCAGTTCTTTCTTTTCATCACCAGCTTGGATTTCGATGACTTTATTTGAAAGGAAGTGAGCTTCCGCATCAAAGATATCCACGCCTGTACCAGCAACAGTCGCATAGTTTTTACCGTTGAGGCGACCAGTGATAGTATTTTTGGTAGCAATGACTTCTTCAAAAGACAAGCCCTTCTCAGCAGCAACTAGCAAGGTTTTAGTTGGGATACAACCAATGTTGATACAAGTTCCACCATACATAGCTTTGCTACGTTCAACGAGGGCAACTTTTTTGCCAGCTGAAGCCAATTTACCAGCTAGTGTTTTACCAGCCTTACCAAATCCAATAACGATTAAATCATAAGTTAACATTTAGAGTTCCTCCTATTCGAATTTCATTCTAGCACAAGAAAAAAACTTTTGCACAATTCTGCTACGAAAAAGACAGAAAAATATAAAAACGCTTTCTAGACAAAAAACTAGTAATTTTTTGACAAGCTTGATAAACTAAAATCCTATCTATTTTTATATAAGATAGAATAAATGTTCGAAAATAGGAGGTTTTATGAAATCGAATCGCTATATTATTGCCTTTGCTGGGGTCATTTTACACTTAATGCTGGGTTCGACTTATGCTTGGAGTGTTTATCGTAACCCTATTATTGAAAAAACGGGATGGGATCAGGCTTCTGTTGCCTTTGCCTTTAGTCTAGCAATCTTTTGTTTAGGCTTATCGGCTGCATTTATGGGGCGTTTGGTAGAAAAATTTGGTCCGAGAGTCATGGGGAGTCTATCTGCTTTTCTATACGCAGGTGGAAATATCTTAACAGGATTTGCAATAGACCGTCAGGAGCTGTGGTTGTTGTATCTCGCTTATGGAATTTTAGGTGGGCTTGGTTTGGGAGCAGGCTACATTACCCCTGTGTCAACGATTATAAAATGGTTTCCTGATAAACGTGGTCTCGCAACAGGTTTAGCGATTATGGGGTTTGGTTTTGCTTCTTTATTGACTAGTCCCATAGCGCAACATCTCATCGCAGGGGTAGGGCTTGTAGAAACTTTTTATATTTTAGGTGCAAGTTACTTTATTATCATGCTCCTAGCTTCACAATTCATTAAGCGTCCAAATGAGCAAGAGCTTGCAATTTTATCTGTTTCAGGGAAAGAAAAAACAGCCTCTTTGACGCAAGGGATGACTGCAAATCAGGCTCTAAAAAGCAATCGGTTTTATATACTTTGGATTATTTTCTTTATCAACATAGCTTGTGGTTTAGGCTTAATTTCAGCGGCATCGCCAATGGCACAGGAGATGGCTGGCTTGTCTACAAGTCATGCAGCAGTAATGGTGGGCGTTTTGGGGATTTTCAATGGATTTGGTCGCTTGCTTTGGGCGAGTTTGTCTGACTATATCGGTCGCCCTCTAACCTTTAGTATATTACTGCTTGTCAATCTTTTCTTTTCTCTCTCACTTTGGCTCTTTACAGATTCCGTTTTATTTGTAGTCGCTATGTCTATTTTGATGACTTGCTATGGAGCTGGTTTTTCTTTGATTCCAGCTTATCTCAGTGATATTTTTGGAACCAAGGAATTGGCCGCTCTGCATGGTTATATTTTAACGGCTTGGGCAATGGCTGGTTTAGCGGGACCTATTTTATTAGCAGAGACTTATAAAATGGCTCATTCTTACACACAAACCTTGTTCGTTTTTATCATTTTATATAGTATCGCCTTGGCTTTGTCTTATTATCTAGGTCGTTCAATCAAAAAGGAAAGCCAAAAACCGCTTACATAATTTTCTAGAGAAATTGGGCTATCTTTTGCTCTGGTCTTGTGTTATACTAGATAGGTTGCAAAGAAAACAGTACTTTTCTTTTGTGGAAAAGAAGCAACACGATTTTATATCCAGTATATGAAAATACGTCATAAAAAGAAAAGTATACACTAAGCCCTATGGGGTGGCTTCGCACCACCTTTAGAAAGAAGAACAACGTGAAATTTAATGAATTAAACTTGTCTGCTGATTTGCTAGCAGAGATTGAAAAAGCTGGTTTTGTAGAAGCCAGTCCGATCCAAGAACAAACCATTCCCTTGGCCCTTGAAGGCAAGGACGTTATCGGTCAAGCTCAGACTGGTACAGGAAAAACTGCAGCCTTTGGCTTGCCTACCCTTGAAAAAATCCGTACAGAAGAAGCGACTATCCAAGCCTTGGTGATCGCTCCAACTCGTGAACTCGCTGTCCAAAGTCAAGAGGAATTGTTCCGTTTTGGTCGTAGCAAGGGAGTCAAAGTCCGCTCAGTATACGGCGGATCAAGCATTGAAAAACAAATTAAGGCTCTTAAATCTGGTGCCCATATCGTGGTGGGAACACCTGGTCGCCTCTTAGACTTGATCAAACGCAAGGCCTTGAAATTACAAGATATTGAAACGCTTATCCTTGACGAAGCGGATGAAATGCTCAACATGGGCTTCCTTGAAGACATTGAAGCTATCATCTCCCGTGTCCCTGAAAATCGACAAACTCTTCTTTTCTCAGCAACTATGCCAGATGCCATCAAACGTATCGGTGTTCAGTTTATGAAAGAACCTGAGCATGTGAAGATTGCTGCTAAGGAATTGACAACAGAATTGGTTGATCAATACTATATCCGAGTTAAGGAACAAGAAAAATTTGATACTATGACACGTCTCATGGATGTGGAGCAACCTGAGCTTGCTATCGTATTTGGTCGTACCAAACGTCGTGTGGATGAATTGACTCGTGGTTTGAAAATCCGTGGCTTCCGTGCAGAAGGAATTCATGGAGACCTAGACCAAAACAAACGTCTTCGTGTCCTTCGTGACTTTAAAAATGGAAATCTGGATGTTCTAGTTGCGACGGACGTTGCAGCGCGTGGTTTGGATATTTCAGGTGTGACCCATGTCTATAACTACGATATTCCACAAGATCCTGAAAGTTATGTTCACCGTATCGGTCGTACAGGTCGTGCCGGTAAGTCAGGTCAGTCTATTACTTTCGTATCACCAAATGAAATGGGCTACCTCCAAATCATTGAAAACTTGACCAAGAAACGCATGAAAGGTCTCAAACCTGCAAGTGCAGAAGAAGCCTTCCAAGCTAAAAAACAGGTAGCTCTCAAGAAAATCGAACGTGATTTTGCAGATGAGACTATCCGTGCTAACTTTGAGAAATTTGGTAAGGATGCTCGTAAGCTAGCTGCCGAATTTACTCCAGAAGAATTGGCAATGTATATCTTGAGTCTGACTGTTCAAGATCCGGATAGCCTTCCAGAAGTGGAGATTGCGCGTGAAAAACCACTGCCATTTAAACCATCAGGTAATGGCTTCGGTGGTAAAGCTAAGGGAGGTCGTCGTGGAGATGACCGTCGAGACCGTGATCGTCGAGACCGTGATCGCCGTGGTAATGGTCGTCGGGATGATTTCAAAAAAGGAAGTCGTGGCAATGATCGTTTTGATAAAGACAGACGTTACCGTAAGGATAATAAAAAACCACGCAATACTTCAAGTGAAAAGCAAACAGGCTTTGTTATTCGTAACAAGGGAGATAAATAAGAAAAAGCGGTTCAAAATGAATCGCTTTTTTATATAAGGAGACCAAGGGTGAAAGAAGATGGTGATAGCAAAGGATAGGTGAAATGGAAAGGTATTATCAACCCACCTTCTTATAATGATATAATATCAAATATAAATTAGGTTGTCAATAAGAAAACATAATTTTCTAAAATATTTCAGCTAGTCTAAATTGCAATTAAATAAGCAATTTTCAGATAATAATTGAAAATTCAATCTGTTTATGTTATAATGATAGCGATTAAATTCGAGGTGAAAAATGGCACATTTATTAGAAAAAACAAGAAAGATTACATCAATTTTGAAGCGCTCAGAGGAGCAGTTTCAGGATGAGCTTCCTTACAACGCTATTACGCGTCAGTTAGCGGATATTATTCATTGCAATGCCTGCATTATCAATAGTAAGGGACGTCTGCTTGGCTATTTTATGCGTTATAAAACAAATACAGATCGCGTAGAGCAATTCTTCCAAACTAAGATTTTCCCAGATGACTACGTTCAAGGGGCTAATATGATTTACGAAACAGAAGCAAATTTGCCTGTTGAGCATGATATGAGTATTTTCCCTGTTGAGAGTAGAGAAGATTTTCCAGATGGCTTGACGACTATTGCACCGATTCATGTATCGGGGATTCGCCTTGGTTCTTTGATTATTTGGCGCAATGATAAAAAATTCGAAGATGAGGACTTGATTCTTGTTGAGATTGCCAGTACCGTTGTTGGGATTCAGCTTCTTAACTTCCAGCGTGAAGAAGATGAGAAAAATATCCGTCGCCGTACTGCTGTCACCATGGCGGTTAATACCCTTTCTTACTCCGAACTCCGTGCTGTTTCAGCAATTTTAGGGGAATTAAATGGAAATGAAGGGCAGTTGACTGCATCAGTGATTGCAGACCGTATCGGAATTACCCGCTCTGTGATTGTCAATGCCCTTCGTAAACTTGAATCTGCGGGAATTATTGAAAGTCGCTCACTTGGAATGAAGGGAACCTACCTTAAGGTCTTGATTTCAGATATTTTTGAAGAAGTGAAGAAAAGAGATTACTAATGACTAAAGCTTTAATTTCGATTGATTATACAGAAGATTTTGTTGCTGATAGTGGTAAATTGACAGCAGGGGCTCCAGCTCAGGCTATTTCGGATGCCATTAGCAAGGTGACTCGATTAGCTTTTGAACGGGGAGATTATATCTTCTTTACTATTGATGCTCATGAAGAAAACGATTGTTTTCATCCAGAAAGTAAACTATTTCCTCCTCATAATCTGATTGGGACTAGTGGACGCAATTTATACGGAGACTTGGGGATCTTTTATCAAGAGCATGGTTCAGACAGTCGTGTCTTTTGGATGGATAAACGCCATTACTCAGCTTTTTCAGGGACTGACCTAGATATTCGTTTGAGAGAGCGTCGCATTTCTACAGTTATCTTAACAGGTGTCTTGACGGATATCTGTGTCCTGCATACAGCTATTGATGCCTATAATCTAGGTTATGACATCGAGATTGTTCAACCAGCTGTTGCTTCCATCTGGCCTGAAAATCATCAATTTGCCCTAGGTCATTTCAAAAATACACTTGGAGCTAAGTTAGTAGATGAAAATCTAAATGAAATTTTAGAGTAATTTGGTTGATGAAATGAAAAAAATTGAAAAAAAGTGTTGACAAGCATCCCAAAAGTTGATATACTAGTAAAGTAATCGACGCGGGGATGGCGGAATTGGCAGACGCGCAGGACTAAGGATCCTGTGACCGCTTTAGGTCGTGAGGGTTCAAGTCCCTCTCTCCGCATAGGATAAGAGTTAGCTTAGGCTAGCTCTTTTGTATTTCTCTAAAAAATTAGAATCCAGTCAAATGTAGTGGAGAATCAGCGAAAATATGGGAAAGCTGATCCTTGTTTCTGCTTTTGTATAGAAGAATAATAAAGATTATCTTCTTCAAATTCTCCGATATTCTCTAAAGTTTTGTGCAAGTTGCACAGAATTTTTTTGTTTTTTTGGTCACCTTGCCATAGAAATGTAAAACGTTTTCATCTATAATATAATTATCAAAAACAAAAGGAGTTCACCTCATGGTAGAATTGAATCTTAAAAATATTTACAAAAAATATCCAAACAGCGAACACTATTCAGTTGAAGATTTCAACTTGAACATCAAAGATAAAGAATTTATCGTTTTTGTAGGTCCTTCAGGATGTGGTAAATCAACTACACTCCGTATGATTGCTGGTCTTGAAGACATCACAGAAGGTACTGCATCTATCGATGGCGTGGTTGTCAACGATGTAGCTCCAAAAGACCGCGACATCGCCATGGTATTCCAAAACTACGCTCTTTACCCACACATGACTGTTTATGACAACATGGCTTTCGGTTTGAAATTGCGTAAATACAGCAAAGAAGACATCGACAAACGTGTGCAAGAAGCAGCTGAAATTCTTGGATTGAAAGAATTTTTGGAACGTAAACCAGCTGACCTTTCAGGTGGTCAACGTCAACGTGTTGCCATGGGTCGTGCCATCGTCCGTGATGCAAAAGTATTCTTGATGGACGAACCTTTGTCAAACTTGGATGCTAAACTTCGTGTATCAATGCGTGCTGAAATTGCGAAAATCCACCGTCGTATCGGAGCTACAACTATCTACGTAACTCACGACCAAACAGAAGCGATGACACTTGCAGACCGTATCGTTATCATGTCAGCAACTAAGAACCCTGCTGGTACAGGTACTATCGGACGTGTTGAGCAAATCGGTACTCCTCAAGAAGTTTACAAAAACCCAGTTAACAAATTCGTTGCAGGATTCATCGGAAGCCCAGCAATGAACTTCATCAATGTGAAATTAGTTGGTAGCGAAATTATTTCTGATGGTTTCCGTTTGAAAGTTCCAGAAGGAGCATTGAAAGTTCTTCGCGAAAAAGGCTACGAAGGTAAAGAGTTGATTTTCGGTATCCGTCCAGAAGATGTGAATGCAGAACCTGCTTTCCTTGAAACATTCCCAGACTGTGTTGTAAAAGCGACTATCTCTGTATCAGAACTGCTTGGTTCAGAATCTCACCTATACTGCCAAGTTGGTAAAGACGAATTTGTTGCTAAAGTTGATGCTCGTGATTACTTGCAAACAGGTGCAACAGTTGAACTTGGATTTGACTTGAACAAAGCACACTTCTTCGATGTAGAAACTGAAAAAACAGTCTATTAAAATAAATAAAATTCAAAGCACTACAAGAAAAGATATCTCTTTATCGATTGTAGTGGAGAGATATCAGTTAATCTAGGGAGAGAAACAAAATGCTTCTCTCCTTTTTGCTAGGGAAGTCATATTATGTATCTATCTTGTGACGTGCCTTGAATAAAAATGGTCGTCTTATTTGACTTATAGGGTGACTAGCAAATGAAATATTGTTTTCCCTTTCTTCTTTACTGGAAAATATGCTATAATAGAGAGTAAAAACTTTGAAAGAAAGAAAAAGATGAATTTAAAAGATTACATTGCAACAATTGAAAATTATCCAAAAGAAGGTATCACCTTCCGTGATATTAGTCCTTTGATGGCTGATGGAAATGCTTATAGCTACGCTGTTCGTGAAATTGTTCAGTATGCTACTGACAAGAAAATTGACATGGTTGTAGGGCCTGAGGCTCGTGGATTTATTGTGGGCTGTCCAGTTGCCTTTGAGTTGGGAATTGGTTTTGCACCTGTTCGTAAACCAGGTAAATTGCCACGTGAAGTCATTTCTGCTGACTATGAAAAAGAGTACGGTGTTGATACCTTGACTATGCATGCGGATGCAATCAAACCAGGTCAACGCGTTCTTATCGTAGATGATCTCTTGGCAACAGGTGGAACTGTTAAGGCAACTATCGAAATGATTGAAAAACTTGGTGGTGTTGTAGCAGGTTGTGCCTTTCTTGTTGAATTGGATGAATTGAACGGCCGTGAAAAAATCGGTGACTACGATTACAAAGTTTTGATGCATTATTAATGAAAAACAGTCCCTAGGGCTGTTTTCTCTACATTAGGATATAAAAATAGACTATAGCTAGTTAGAGAAAAACTATAATTGAAAACTATATCTTCTTGCAGTATAATAAAAGGACTATGTGTTTGAAATTTAGTTTCATACTCAATGAAAATCAAAGAGTAAACTAGCCGTAAGCTGCTCAAAGTACAGCTTTGAGGTTGCA
>NZ_VMML01000024.1:0-89201 GCF_013277175.1 Streptococcus sp. 3167
CTGACTTCGTCAGTTCTATCTGCCACCTCAAAACGGTGTTTTGAGCTGACTTCGTCAGTTCCATCTACAACCTTAAAACAGTGTTTTGAGCAGCCCGCAGCTAGTTTCCTAGTTTGCTCTTTGATTTTCATTGAGTATTACTTCATTTTCTTCTGAAATGGAGTTGTTACCCAGTCTATGCTATTGAAAATACGCCAAAACTTCTAAGGGTTTGTGAGCGATATAATCAGGTTGATAGTTTAGTAGATCTGCTTGCTCTCCAAATCCCCAAGTGATGGCCAATTTCTGAATACCTGTTTCTCGAGCTCCCAGCATATCAAACTTGGTATCTCCGATGATGATGGCTTGTTCTGGTGCTAGTTGATGTGCCTGCAAGGCTTGGTGAATGACATCTGCCTTATGGGGTGCTTCAGGGCTAGAACCATAAATGCCATCAAAGAAATGATGGATTTCCAAGTTTTTTGCCATGTCTTGAGCAGTAGATGTATTCTTTGTCGTGGTGATGTAGAGTGGATAACTGCTCGATAACTCCTCAAGCAAGTCTATAATCTGAGGAAAGAGTTGAGTTTCATAGATGCCTTTTGCCTTATAGTAAGAACGATATATCTGCACGGCTTCAGAAATTTGGTCTTTGGACAGGCAGGTCGCAAAACTACTTTCAAGAGGTGGTCCCATAAAACCACGAATAGTTTTGGCATCAGGGCTAGGTACCCCCAGCTCTTTAAAGGTATAGGTAAAGGCATTGTGAATCCCGATAGAACTATCAACGAGGGTTCCATCCAAATCGAAAAAAATCGCTGTGATAGAGGTCATGGTTTCTCCTATTTGATAAGCTTATTCTCCGAAAATTTCTTTTTGGAGGCGACGACCAGTAGGGGTGGTAGCGAGTCCACCTTCAGCTGTTTCACGAAAGGCAGTTGGCATGCTTGCTCCTACTTGGTACATGGCATCGATCACTTCATCCACAGGGATTTTAGATTCAATACCTGCCAAGGCCATGTCTGCTGCGATGAAAGCAAAGCTAGCTCCCATGGCATTACGTTTGACACAGGGAACTTCGACCAAACCTGCAACAGGGTCACAGATGAGGCCTAGCATATTTTTAATGACAAAGGCAATAGCTTGACTGGCCTGATAAGGTGTTCCACCTGCAGCCAGAGTCAAGGCGGCAGCACTCATAGCAGAGGCTGAACCAACTTCAGCTTGACACCCGCCCTCAGCACCTGAGATGGAGGCATTGTTTGCGATGACTAGTCCAAAGGCACCAGCAGCAAAGAGGAAATCCAATTGTTGCTCGTGGCTGAGGTCTAATTTTTCAATAGCAGCAGTGAGAACGGAAGGGAGACAACCGGCACTTCCTGCGGTAGGAGTAGCGCAGACCAAGCCCATTTTAGCATTGTGTTCATTGACTGCGATAGCATTTCGGGCAGCAGAGAGAATCGTGTAATCTGATAAAGTTTTTTCGTTTTTGATGTAGTGATCCAATTTGGCAGCATCTCCACCTGTCAGGCCACTACGAGATTTATTTTCATTGAGGCCAAGTTGGACAGAGGCTTTCATAACTTCCAGATTGCGTTCCATGAGAAGGAAGACTTCTTCACGTTCGCGACCGGTCAATTCAAACTCTGTTGTAATCATGAGTTCTGCGACATTTCCTTGAAAGTCCAGATCTGCTTGCTCGACCAATTCTTTGATAGAATAAAACATGCTTCCTCCTATTTAAAGAAATTGACATTGTGGAGATGAGGGATTTTTCGAATTTCTTCGATAGCCTCATCACAGTTGCGACTGTCAACTTCGATAATCATAATGGCTTTTTCACCAGCTTTTTCACGAGTGACATTCATCTGGGCGATATTGATACCATAGCGGGAAAGCGCCTCTGTTACAAGAGCAATCATGCCTGGAATATCTTGATGAACGATGATGATAGTCGGTGTATTCATATTGAGAGAGACGGCAAAACCATTGAGTTCGGTTACCTGAATATTTCCTCCACCGATAGAAATACCAGTCACGCTGATGGTCTTGTGGACATTTTTGACGGTAATTTTAGTGGTGTTGGGGTGAGGGGCATTGCTGTCTTTCTGAATGGTCCAGACAATCTTGATACCACGCTTGTGGGCAATCTCCAGACTGTTTGGAATTTCAGGATCATCTGTATCCATGCCTAAAATACCTGCAACAAGGGCTAGGTCTGTTCCGTGACCACGATAGGTCTTGGCAAATGAGTTAAAAAGTTGGAATTCAACTTCTGTCGGAGTATCATCAAAAATGGAAGAGACAATCTTCCCAATACGAACAGCACCAGCGGTATGGCTACTAGATGGGCCAATCATAACTGGTCCGATGATATCAAAGACAGATTGAAAACGAAGTGATTTCATCAGTTTCCCCTTATAAAAATTCTTATCTCTATTATATCAAAGAATGAGGGTCTTGACTTTAATTGTGGATGAAAACCTTTCTAATACCTCAAATAGCATAAAAATAGTATCTTTTATGACAAAAAACACCTTATCTAGGGAAATAAAAAATAATTTTGTAATATTTCTACATAAAAGTGTCAAGAAACGGTAATATTTAAAGGGTATGATAGAACTATAGAAAGAAGGAGAATTTTCGAATATGAAATCAATAACTAAAAAGATTAAAGCAACTCTTGCAGGAGTAGCTGCCTTGTTTGCAGTATTTGCTCCATCATTTGTATCTGCTCAAGAATCATCAACTTACACTGTTAAAGAAGGTGATACACTTTCAGAAATCGCTGAAACTCACAACACAACAGTTGAAAAATTGGCAGAAAACAACCACATTGATAACATTCATTTGATTTATGTTGGTCAAGAGTTGGTTATCGATGGCCCTGTAGCGCCTGTTGCAACACCAGCGCCAGCTACTTATGCGGCACCAGCCGCTCAAGATGAAACTGTTTCAGCTCCAGTAGTAAGTGAAACAGTTGTTTCAACTGTAAGCGGATCTGAAGCAGAAGCCAAAGAATGGATCGCTCAAAAAGAATCAGGTGGTAGCTATACAGCTACAAATGGACGTTATATCGGACGTTACCAATTAACAGATTCATACCTGAACGGTGACTACTCAGCTGAAAACCAAGAACGTGTAGCAGATGCCTACGTTGCAGGACGTTACGGTTCATGGACTGCTGCTAAAAACTTCTGGCTTAACAATGGCTGGTATTAAGAACTAACGAACAAATAATATGTAAAGAGTCGAGGAAATCCCTCGGCTTTTTTATCTTTCCTTCGCTTGGTAATAGATCTCTACTTCTTTTTTGAGATGAGACAGCAGAGAAGTTTCCTCGGTTAGCTCCAGAAGGGAGAACCCTTTTTGGATAAGTTTAGAATCGTCTGTACAAATCCCAATACGGACATAGCAGATAGCCAGCCTGTCGTAGCTTTTCTTATTCTTGGCGTCCTCTAGTAAAGTGTAGCAGATTTGCTTACACATGTTTTTATCTTGATTGTATAGATAGAGTGTGGAAAGGTTGAGCAGGATTGCTATTCGCAAGTCATATAAATATTGATAGTTTTTATAGACTTCTAGGCGTTGCAATATTTTTCCAGTGATGAGATGGAGGTATTCAATGGGAAAACTGAAAAGAATGGTATTGAGGATTTTTAGATCACTCTCATACCATGTATCTTGTTTTTCAATTTTTCTCCAAAGTTTTTTGACAACCTGTTCTGCGTGATCTGATAGTTCACCTGCCCCGTGTTGACGGATATAAATGACAACTTCAAGCATATCTCTGATTTCTTCTATAGGGAGATCGTGGTGGGTCTTGAGGTAGTCTTGGCATTTTTGAAATAAATTGACAAGATCGCTGGTCCCGATAATGGAACGCATATTGAGATAGGTTTGTATAATCTCTGTGCGTTGACTTGGTTGATAAAGTTGACAGATATATTCAAACTCTTCAAAACTCATATTGATTTGACGGAGAAGAAATTCCATATTTTCATATTTTGGGGTTGTCTTGCCACTTTCGATTTTTGATAAGCTGGTTCTTGAGAGAACACCCCCACAGACCTCTTCTTGGGTCAGCCCCTTTGACTCACGTATTTCTTTATAGACCTTTCCGAAATCATAACGCATGATTTTCTCCTTTCTGTGAAAAAAGTTAACAAATAATAAAATCTTGTTAAAAATATTGTATCATAGCAGTGTAAAAAGTAAAAAAGAAAGTAAAAATAAATTTGTGAAAAAAGTTAACGTAATTTTGAAATGAGCTTAATAAGAGGTATGATGTAGGTAGAAAATAAAGATAGGAGAAAAAGTATGAATAAAAAAATATTTTGTATTCTAGTATGTATTATATCATTGATTAGTCTGGCTATAATCTTTCCATGGGGCTGGCCGATATAATGTAAGGGAGCTTGAGTTGTTAAAGGAGGCTTAGTCCTTGGACAAAAATCTGCTGTACTACAATGCTTGGAAAGATATCAAGAACAAAGAATGATACGGTTGAAAATAAACTAATTCAAGAACTACTGGGCAGTGATTGAGGTTTGGGTGACATCAAAGAAAAGTTAGATGAATTCTAAAGAATTGAGTATTTCTATGTTAAAAAAATATCCTTGTACGATGCAACATGACCAGTCAGATTGTGCTGCGGCAGTTGTTTCAACAGTTCTTTTATCTTACAAAAAGGAACTATCAATCATGAAGATTAGGGAAATTATTGGTACAGACATGTATGGAACGACTGTCAGTGGTATTGTTTCAGGTCTGAATAAGTTGAATTTTACAGTAAAAGCTGTTCGAGTAGCACTGGAAGATTTGACTCCAAAATTAACATTTCCTGCGATTCTTCAAGTTAAGAATGATTTAGGTCAAAATCATTTTGTGGTATTACATAGTATCAAAAGGAATAGTAAATTTTACGTAGCAGACCCTGCTAGTGGCATACGCAAGATGTCAAGTGACGAACTGGGAGAAATTTATCAAGGTATTACTCTTTTTATGGTTCCAAATTCGGATTTTGAAAGAGGGAAACTAAAGGGAAAAGGACTTCTTGATTTATTTGGAACGTTAATTTTTAATCAAAAAGGATTGATTAGTACAGTCATATTAGCTTCCTTTGTTTTAAGTATCATTGGTATTTTATCGAGTCTCTTTTCAAAAGTTATCATGGACGAGGTGATTCCATATGCTTTAAAAAATAGTCTGTATATGTTTTTGATAGTATTTGGAATAGTGTCGTTCTTACAGACTCTTCTATCTGCATTTCGTCAGCACGTTCTTTTGTTTCTATCTCGAAAAATTGATATACCGGTTTTAATGGGATATTATGACCATATTATTCATCTTCCTTATAGTTTTTTTGGAAGTCGTAGAGTTGGTGATGTTTTAACAAGATTTCAAGATGCGATGACGATAAAGAATGTGTTTACGTCAGTCTCTATTTCATTAGTCATGGATATCACCTTGTCAGTTATTAGTGCGGTTGTCCTTTGGACTATTAATCAATCTTTATTTCTGATATTAGTTTTTATGGTTATTGTTAACATCATTCTTATATACTGTTTTAAAAAGCCTTATAAAAAAATTAATCATGAACAAATGGAAGCAAATGGACTTCTTAATTCACAGTTAATTGAATCTATTCGTAACATTGATACCATTAAGTCTCAGCATGATGAGGAACAACGTTTAAACAAAATTGAAGAAAAATTTGTTCATACTTTAGAAATTGGTTATAAAGAGGGTGTTTTGCAGAATATTCAATCTACAATATCTTCAATGACCTCAACCATGGGTGGGTTATTATTTATGGGAGTGGGCGCCTTATTTATCATTGATGGAAAAATGACTATTGGGGACCTCTTGGTTTTTCAGACATTAAGTCAATATTTTACAGAACCTATTCAGAATTTAGTTGGCTTGCAGTTAACCTTTCAAGAGGTACAGGTTGCGGTTAGTCGGCTTCAAGAATTGATGGAAGTAGATCGTGAAGACATTGCCTTGGATTATAGTATTAGAGACTTCACCTTATGTGATGACATTGAATTTAAAGATGTAACATTTGCCTATGGTTCACGCCCTCCTGTTATCGAGGACTTTAATTTGCGAATTAAACAAGGAGAAAAAATAGCTTTTGTTGGAGAAAGCGGAGCAGGAAAAAGTACGCTAGTTCGTTTGTTATTAAGATTTATAAATCCGAGTGAGGGGAAAATTCGTATAGGAGAAAATGACTTATCAGATCTTGACTATGGTAAACTACGTAAGAAAATTTCCTACATTCCTCAGACCATAGAACTCTTTACAGGGACAATTATTGATAATCTAAAAATTGGTAATCCTTCTGTTACATATGAGGATATGGTGAGAGTTTGTCGTATTGTTGGTATTCATGATACGATTCAACGTCTTCAAAATCGTTATGGCTCCTTTGTAGAAGAAGGCGGTCAAAATTTCTCGGGTGGAGAGAAACAACGATTGGCTATTGCAAGAGCACTACTGAGTAAAGCTGATTTGTATATATTTGATGAGGCAACCTCTAACTTAGATTCATTTAGTGAACAGATTATTCAGGATTTAATCTTTAATAAAATAATGGATAAGACAACAATTGTAGTAGCCCACAGGCTGTCTACAATTCTTCGATGTGATAAGATATGCTTTTTAGAAAATGGGACTATTATGGAATATGGTACTCATGAAGAACTAATGGCGAAAAATGGAAAGTATGCTAGAATGGTTGGTTTGCAGAGCGTTCAAGTGAATCAACAAATTCAGTCACAGGCTGTGTTAGATACAGAGGAGGTTACTTATGGCTAAGTTAGAGGTAAAAGATAATAAAAAACTGGTACTAAAGTCAGTTATCTGTAAAAAGTTACATGATACAAAAGTAGAAGATGTAGATCAGGAAATTAATAAATTTCATCAACATTTGCAGTTGTTAAAAGCACAAATTTTTGGTCCATTAATTGTAAAAAGTTGTGGTACTACTATTCATGATGATGGATTAATAACGACTGATTTTGAGTTTTATATTCAAGCTCATAATGCTCAACAGTACAGTAACATTTATGATGTACAGGATTCTATCTCTGTTCCATATTGTTTATATGTTCGTTTTGAAGACAGTCCAGAGTATCTACAGTATGCGTATTCTAAATTGGATCTATATGTCTATGAAAATGATATTCAAACGGATGGGATTGTCTATACAGTTTATGTTAATTCTTCTCCTGAAAAAATGGTAGTAGATATTTTTAGACCAATTGTAAGCCTATGAAATTATATAATAAATCAGAATTACGTTATTCTCGTATTTTCTTTGATAAGAGACCACCAGCTTTTGCGTTTATTCTCATTATTTCAACTGCTATTATCTTAAGCGGTGCATTGGTTGGCGCAGCTTATATACCCAAAAACTATATTGTAAAAGCGAATGGAAATTCAGTTATAACAGGTACAGAGTTCCTATCAGCAATTGGTTCAGGGAAGGTAGTTACTTTACATAAGTCAGAAGGAGATATGGTAAATGCTGGAGATGTCATTATTTCGTTATCAAGTGGACAAGAAGGTTTACAAGCGAGCTCTTTAAATAAACAATTGGAGAAGTTACGTGCAAAAGAAGCTATCTTTCAAAAATTTGAACAATCATTAAATGAGAAATACAATCATTTATCTAATTCTGGTGAAGAACAGGAATATTATGGGAAAGTTGAATACTATCTGTCTCAGTTAAACTCGGAAAATTATAATAATGGTACCCAGTATTCAAAGATTCAGGATGAATATACGAAGTTGAATAAAATAACAGCTGAAAGAAATCAGTTAGATGCCGACTTGCAAGTTCTACAAAATGAATTGCTTCAACTTCAACAGCAAGGAGACTCCCCTTCCTTATCAGATACGACATCAGCTGATGATAAAGCTAAGTTAGAAACTAAGATATTAGAAATAACAACAAAAATCGAAGCATTAAAAACAAATATTACTTCTAAGAATAGCGAGATTGATAGTCAACAAAGCAATATTAAAGATATGAACCGTACCTATAATGATCCAACTTCTCAGGCTTATAATATTTATGCTCAATTAGTTAGTGAGTTAGGTACTGCTCGTTCAAACAACAATAAAAGTATTACAGAGCTTGAGGCTAATCTTGGAGTGGCAACAGGTCAAGATAAAGCTCATAGTATATTAGCGCCAAATGAAGGTACTCTGCATTATTTGGTACCTTTGAAACAAGGAATGTCTATTCAGCAGGGGCAAACGATAGCAGAAGTTTCAGGGAAAGAAAAAGGTTACTATGTAGAAGCTTTTGTACTTGCGAGTGATATTTCTCGTGTTTCGAAAGGAGCAAAAGCTGATGTTGCTATTACTGGTGTAAATAGTCAAAAATATGGAACACTAAAGGGACAAGTCAGACAGATTGATTCAGGAACGATTTCCCAAGAAACGAAAGAAGGCAATATTAGTCTTTATAAAGTCATGATAGAATTAGAAACCTTAACTCTAAAACATGGAAGTGAGACAGTCGTCCTCCAAAAGGATATGCCAGTTGAAGTGCGGATTGTCTATGATAAAGAAACCTATCTTGATTGGATTTTGGAAATGTTAAGTTTCAAGCAATAATTGGTTTTAAACATTAAGTCACCTATAAAATAAAGTAAGATAAAGGAAAGATATCTTATCTAGGTAACTAAGTGCTATAAACAAAGTCAACGATCACTTGTTAGGAAACTATCCTAACCATGCTTAATAAAAAAGGAGAATTTTAATGGAACTCGTATTACCAAATAATTATGTTGATCTTGAGCAAGAAGAGATGATGTATCTTGATGGGGGAGATGCACAAAACTTTGCACGTAATATTGGAGGTCTTTTATATAAACTGGGAGTTAATGCAGCTAACAGAGTAGCGGCTGGACTACCTTCTACTCTCACAATTGCGAAATGGGGGTATTGGACAGCGATGGCATATTTTCCAGGAATTACTACTAAATTAACAGCTATGACAGGTAATCCTATAGTTATAGGACTTGCTGCATTAGGAACAGCTGCAGCTGTTCACTATTTATGGAACAACAGAGTATATTATTAGTAGAAACTTTTCTATATAACTAGAATAAAGCAGGGTTTAAAACTCTGCTTTATCAAATATTGCTTTATAGAAAGTCCTCTGTGGGATTGAAAATGATAAGGTGTTTTGAATGAAAGATGATCAGAAATATTTATTAGCGGGACTTTATTCGCTTCTAGTTGCAATATTTTATTTTCCATTGATTGATTCCAAGGGGATTTTTGTAAGTATATTGATGGCGGTTTTACTTTTATATTTAATATACTTCATTGCAACAGTCATTCATATTGTGATAATTAAGTTTATAAGAAAAAAATCTTTTAAGTATTTGGTTCTATATCCATTTACTTACGATGGGAGCTGGAGATTTCAGCCTATAAACTTACTCTACTTTCCAGAAATGGTGAGAGATGTCATTCCGATTAATTTAGTTCAAGAGTATTGCCAAGGACAACCTTACGGACTGTTAAAAAAGATGCTGAAAAGAATTCGATTGTCACGAGAGATAGCTTTACTTCTGGCTACCATTATCGTCTATTTTTTTACGCATAGAATTCTACCTCTTTCAGTATTTACGTTCATGTTTTCTTATATATTGCTATTTGTACAATCTTATTTGGGTAGCAATACCGCTTGGATTGGAAATAGAAGATTAATAATAGATGATGAATTTGAAAAAATCTTGCTTTCAAAAAGTTATATAAAAGAAATATCATCTGCACGATACTCGGAATACTTGACATGTGAATACAAAAACCTTACACCAATCATATTGTTAGCTATTTTTGAAAATTTGCTTGACTCCTACTTGCTTCAGAATCAGAGTAAGGTTGACTTAGATATTTTTTATAAAGTTTTACCTTTGCTTTATAAAGAAAAATATACTATGGGATTCAATTACTTTGTAAGTTTAAATTATTTACTATATAAGGTTGGATTTTTGGGAATCATTTACGATAATGAAGCATTAAGAGATTTGTCAAAACAATATTTAAACAAAAATATTTCGGAATTACAAGATGGTTCTTTCGAGGGCGGTATACAAGATGCTGTTGCCTCTAAACAAATAGTAGTTATAAATGAATTTATAGCTTGTTTAAATTCCAGATGCATGCCATCCCAATATGATAGATTTTTTTATAAAGATAGACCTTATATTTTTTCCAGAAAGAGTCCTATTAAGGGGTGAAAATTTGTTACATTTGGATTAACAAGTGTCCTAGGGATTAGAAATAACTCTAGTATAGCTAGATATTTTTGAGTAACTAGAAATATCATTAGGCTACCCATATGATTGCCAGAAAAGATGGCTGATGAATCTTATTTATACTGTTGCAGTAGGCGTTGTCTAGGATAAATAAGCTATCTTGATGGGGGAGATTGGAATAATTTTAGTAGAAACATTAAAGGATTATGGGCAAGTAGCACAGGATTAGGTGATGCAATGTGCTAAGTTGGCTTGGTGTTAGCAGTAGTATTATTTAACAATGGAAAGTAGACTAAATGAAAAATAAGCGTTATTTTTTTGACACAATTTTAATAATTTTACTGCTTATAAGCACGATATTTTGTGTCAGCCCAGTATTTATAAAATTGGACATCTTAGGAACCCCCTCTCATGCCATCTTAACCTTTGTATTGGCGATACCGTTATTCTATATTTTGTCTCAATGCTTACATACTTTGCTATTACTAGTTTCCTCAATCTTTTGTAAATTAAGACCAATTTATTTTTATTTTATATTTGTGATTATTATAGGAGCTAGGAAATACTATCGAATTCTCTTTCACCAACTAATGGGATTTAGTCCAGGAGTAGCAGTGTTTTATAAGGAGAGTCAAACAACTAAGAATCTGTTTAAATTTTACTACTTCTTGTACTTTACAACACTAATTTCATACTATTTTTTCTTTACTTTTGTGTATGACAAATCGTTGCTTTTGCCTCTTATTCCATTTTCTATTATCATAGCATTAGTACAAAAACTTTATAGAATTGAGAATCAACAATTATTTCTGTTAAAATCAAAGGTACTAACAATACTGGAATCTAAGAGGGATTGTGAGTTTAATCTTCAGGATTATCATGAAATTTGGAAATTGCAATCAAAATCTGAGTTGCCATGCGTGGCTTTATCTTATATCAGTTTGATCAAGCCATATCTTTCAGAGAGTGTGCGTGAACAAATTGATTTATTAGAAGTTAAGCGATTTAAAAAAATAAATCATCCAATATCACTTTATGGTATGTTGGATGTTATAAAATTAAATCTATATTTACGGCATTATAATGAAAAAAATAAATATGAATCAATGTTAAAGAAAATTTTAGAGGTAAGACCAGACTTTGTTTTAATCGAGCAGAATATTGATGATAGTTTAAATAGCTCGCAACCATTATCTTTATCTTTAGCTATTTCAGAAATCCAACTTTTGCTTGAAGTGTATATAGGGATCAAACATGTTTCAATTAGGAGATAAAACTAGAATAACATTTGCTATTATAGGGGCAAGTTGCATATTAGTCAGTATGTATCTTATTCCACTTATTAAAACTGAGAATAAATTTTGGGAAATACTTTTATTTATATTAGGTGTATTGCTAATTGGAATTGCGTTACTAAGTCAAAAAAATAAATTTTGAAATAGTATTAGTGAGTTCGCAATCATTTATTGCTAGTGGTTTAGAACTGTTAAGTTTCAAGCAATAATTGGTTTTAAACCTTAGGTAACCTATAAAAACAAATAAGGTAGAGAAAGGATATCTTATTTAGGTAACTAAGTACTATAAACACAGTCGACAATCACTTTTTAGGAAACCATCCTAACTATGCTTAATAAAAAAGGAGAAAATAAATGGAACTCGTATTACCAAATAATTATGTTGCTCTTGAGCAAGAAGAGATGATGTATTTTGATGGGGGATTTTCTATTCCGAGATGGCCTGTTGCAACAGCCATTAATATAGCTTTTAATGATGTCTTAGGTGGAGGAGCAATCAGTCTAGTTAGAAATTATATTCGTAATTATGGTTTGCGGCGAGTTACAAGCGCAATTGCTGGAGCAGCTGCAAGATATGTTGGGGTACGAGTTGCAAATAGAGTGGCAGGATTTGCACTGTCTGCTATTAATGGATTTGCAGCTTGGATGTCAATTGGCGATGCTATTACAACAATCTGGGCCAATAATGATGTAAATAGGAGAGACCCAAATTTAAACGCCTTGTGGTAACTAGATATGGGTATTAAAATGGAAAAAATTTTTGTTATTATTTTTTTTGTATGTCTATTTATATCATCCATAACTTTTTTAGCCTATGATTTTGTTAGCGAAGAAATAAAAAAGTTGATTATTTGGATTAATGTCGTTTTTTTGATTTTAATCATAGCAATGATGATTTATCCAAAATTAAGAAAATGATAAGGACACTGTAAAATTATGATACGTAAACTAATTGTTTTCTTACTAATGCTCCCTCTTTTTGTCTTGTGGCTAGAGTTGCATGTCCTAGTGAATAACTTACTATTGAATCTAGAATCTCCCCTTGATTTTGTGATTAGTATGAGTCTTGCTTTCTGTAGTTTGATTTTACCAAAAATAGTTTTAGACATACTATACGCATTGAAAGATTTGTACAAGAAAGAAGCTCTTATTACGATTTTTCCTTTTATTTTTATAGGCAGGAAGAAAGTAAATGTGAGGTTCTCACCCTATTTTTCATTCCATCGAAAAAGTTTGTCGGTTGATGATTTAAAATCTAGAATGATATGGAGTTTTATTCTTGAAATAGCTATTATCCTAGTATTTATTTTAAAAATTCCTTTTGCAATCATCATGCTTACTACAATATTTTTCTGGACTATAATGGATATCAATCATCTCGTTTTTAATAAGACGGAATTTCTTTTTAATCAAAATAAGTGGGAAAAAGAAGATTCGTTTGAAAGCGATTTGACGAAAACGTTAAAGGATAAGATACAAAAATCAGAGCTAAGTTATTCTGACTTAATGTCTCTTCAGCTGTATGATGCGATGAACCAATCCACCTTTTTAACGGATAGTGAACTTTTTGAGGATATTTTGAAAAAAATCGAAGATTCTCATAACACCCTTCTGTGTACAGGTCTTGTCGAGTTACTGATGTATGAAATGTCTATTAGTAACAATAACAACTGGTCCAACAAGGTTGATAAAATTAGGATACACCTCATCAGAATCAATCAATTAGATTTTTTCTATTATACAAGTTGGTTAAGAAATAATTTTAATTTCTGTATGAATAGAGAGTATGATAAGATAAAATCACGAAGGATATTGATTAGTAATAAGAAGATAATCTAGATTCATACTGTTCGTACAACAAATGAAATAATTTCAACTAATTAGGTTTGCAAATCTGTTCATCTATAGAATATGATTAGGCAAAAAAGTATCTTATCTAGGTAACTAAGTGCTATAAACAAAGTCGATGCTCACTTGTTAGGAAACTATCCTAACCATGCTTAATAAAAAAGGAGAAAACAAATGGAACTCGTATTGCCAAATAATTATGTTGATCTTGAACAAGAAGAGATGATGTATCTTGATGGCGGAGAACCAATGTCAATTTCGGCCATTGTTGCCTTGGCTATCACAATTGGTGGCGCATCGTATAGCACAGGATATGTGTTAGGAGAAAGAGTCTACTATTCAGGATATAAAAACTCTGATTATCAAAAAAATAAGTGGGGTATTAGGGGAGCAATGCTGGTTGCATTTGGAGCAATAGGTGCAATAGTTATGCTCGGTTTTGAAAATAGATACTATGCTTTGGTTACTGGTAGAGGATAAAATGTTAAGAGTAATAGTAGTTATTCAATCTTTAGTAATAATACTGCTTGCTGTTGCTTTATTATTATCTCGGAAAAACTTTGATTCGTTAAATGTTGTTCTTATAATGATAATCGTATCACAATTGTTGTTATTAGTATATTTGATAAAATCAGGGAATCAGTGATTAGCTGTTATTTGAATTAAGTAAACTGTTAAGCTTCAAGCAGTAACTGGTTTTAAATATTTAAAATAAGATAAAGGAAGGAAGTCTAATTTAGGTAACTAAACAAAGCCTGCGATCACTTGTTAGGAAACTATCCTAACAAGTGATTAATAAAAAAGAGAATTTTGATGGAACTCGTATTACCAAACAACTATGTTACTATTGATGAAGAAGAGATGATGTATCTTGATGGTGAAGGGTGGCTTGCCTTGCTTTGTGGAGGTGTAGGTGGTGTCGCAAGCGGAATAGCAGGAGCTATAACTGGAGCGGCAGCTGGTGCAGCACTAGGGACAATAACCTTACCAGTTATTGGTACAGTTAGCTATGCATTCATTTTAGCTACTTGTGGTGCAGCAACAGGTTATATGTCAGGCTATATTACCGGCTATAATTTCGGTAGGATATTGGAAAGTAATTTAGGCTGGGACTAGTTATGAAAGATAAAAAAGTACAACTATTTGCGACTATAGTATTTATTATGAATCTATTATTAGCTATCGTGAGTTTATTTGATACTAGTATTTTTAAGCATGTTTTCCTTATAGTGAGCTATCTGGTAATCATGTTTGCCTTTCTTATCTATATTGTTGCTAAATACATTCAATCACGGAATAATGGAAGGTAAGTATAGGATATTTTATGTGCCTATTCAATCATGGGCATCTTTATCGATTACCATTTCATTTTCGGCTTAGAAAAGAAAGGACAAGGTTAAAACAATTTCTTCAATAAAGGAGTCAAGATTGGCTCCTTTCCTTGTCTTCTCCAACCAAGCATGTTATAATGAATACTGCTCAAGCGACCTTCAATCGTTAAGCACACACGACCTTCAATCGTGAACTAGTCATTTCGTTTATCTTTTATTACGTCGTTAACTCGAAATGAGATGCAAGCTGAGCTTGTCTGATTTATAACCTCAATCAGTCTCCCAGACTGATTGAGCGAACTCAAGTTATGCCTGCGACTCGTTGCCTATCATATTTTCATTTTAAGATGATAGGCTAAAATGGTCTCCCAGACCATTTTACTACTAAAAGCAAACGAAATGACTGTACTCAAATAAATTCTATTGAAAGTCATAGTAAATAGAATTTTGAGGGGTATAAATAAACGAATAGATGGGAGACCTACCATGAGTGATAACTCTAAAACACGTGTTGTCGTGGGGATGAGTGGTGGTGTTGATTCGTCGGTGACGGCTCTTTTGCTTAAGGAACAGGGCTACGATGTGATCGGTATCTTCATGAAGAACTGGGATGACACAGATGAAAACGGTGTCTGTACGGCGACCGAAGATTACAAGGATGTGGCTGCGGTGGCAGACCAGATTGGCATTCCCTACTACTCTGTCAATTTTGAAAAAGAGTACTGGGATCGCGTTTTTGAGTATTTCCTAGCGGAATACCGTGCAGGACGCACGCCAAATCCAGATGTTATGTGCAACAAGGAAATCAAGTTCAAGGCCTTTTTGGACTATGCCATGACCTTGGGGGCAGACTATGTAGCTACTGGGCATTATGCCCGTGTAGCGCGTGATGAGGATGGCATTGTTCACATGCTTCGTGGCGTGGACAATGGCAAGGACCAGACCTATTTCCTCAGCCAACTTTCGCAAGAACAACTTCAAAAAACCATGTTCCCACTAGGACATTTGGAAAAGCCTGAAGTTCGAAAACTAGCAGAAGAAGCAGGCCTTTCGACTGCTAAGAAGAAAGACTCGACAGGGATTTGCTTTATCGGAGAAAAGAACTTTAAAAACTTCCTCAGCAACTACCTGCCAGCTCAGCCTGGTCGCATGATGACTGTGGATGGTCGCGATATGGGCGAGCATGCAGGTCTTATGTACTATACAATCGGTCAGCGTGGCGGACTCGGTATCGGTGGGCAACACGGCGGTGACAATGCCCCTTGGTTCGTTGTCGGAAAAGATCTAAGCAAGAATATTCTCTATGTAGGACAAGGATTCTACCATGATTCGCTCATGTCAACTAGCCTAGAAGCCAGTCAAGTCCACTTTACTCGTGAAATGCCAGAAGAGTTTACGCTAGAATGTACGGCTAAATTCCGTTACCGTCAGCCTGACTCTAAGGTGACCGTCCATGTCAAAGGAGACAAGGCAGAGGTCATCTTTGCAGAACCACAACGCGCGATTACACCAGGACAGGCAGTTGTCTTTTACGATGGCGAAGAATGTCTAGGTGGTGGTTTGATTGACAATGCTTACCGAGATGGACAAGTTTGTCAGTACATTTAGATTGACAAATTTTCTCAATTTGCTACAATAATAAAAGCAATAGAAATGATGGTCAAAGCTCATGGATGTTGCAGGCTTTTTTGTCCTGCACTTCTTTGGAGTTTTGACTGTTTTTGTGTCGTTTAAGGGAAAGGACAAGAATGATTCAACAAGATTTTCGGACAAAAACAGGAAATACAGTTTTTGGAGTTCGGGCGACAGCTTTGATTGTCCAAAATCGTAAGTTCCTAGTTACTAAAGACAAGGGCAAGTATTATACTATCGGCGGTGCTATCCAAGTCAATGAAAGCACGGAAGATGCGGTAGTCCGTGAAGTGAGGGAAGAACTGGGGGTCAAAGCTCAAGCTGGGCAACTAGCTTTCGTGGTTGAAAATCGTTTTGAACAGGACGGTGTTTCCTATCACAACATCGAATTTCACTATCTGGTGGATTTGCTTGAAGATGCCCCATTGACCATGCAGGAAGATGAGAAGAGGCAGCCTTGTGAATGGATTGACTTGGACCAGCTCCAGGATTTCCAACTAGTCCCAGCCTTTTTAAAAACAGCCTTACCAGATTGGGACGGCCAACTAAGACACATTCATCTTGAGAAATAGGAGAGAAATATGATTTATAACTTTACTGAAGAATACGATATTATTGTAATTGGTGCGGGACACGCTGGGGTTGAGGCTTCCCTGGCTGCCAGCCGTATGGGTTGTAAGGTTTTGCTTGCGACTATCAACATTGAAATGCTGGCTTTCATGCCTTGTAACCCCTCTATCGGTGGTTCTGCCAAGGGGATTGTCGTGCGTGAAGTCGATGCCCTCGGTGGCGAGATGGCCAAGACCATTGACAAGACTTACATCCAGATGAAGATGCTTAACACAGGGAAGGGGCCAGCTGTCCGTGCCCTTCGTGCGCAGGCTGATAAGGAACTTTACTCTAAGGAAATGCGCAAGACGGTTGAAAATCAAGAAAATTTGACCCTTCGTCAGACCATGATTGATGAGATTTTGGTTGAAGATGGTAAGGTTGTCGGTGTCCGTACAGCTACCCACCAAGAGTATGCTGCCAAGGCTGTTATCGTGACGACAGGAACGGCCCTCCGTGGGGAAATTATCATTGGAGACCTCAAGTATTCATCAGGTCCTAACCACAGCTTGGCTTCTATTAACCTTGCTGACAATCTTAAGGAATTAGGACTCGAAATTGGTCGTTTCAAGACAGGAACACCTCCACGTGTCAAGGCTTCTTCTATCAACTACGATGTGACCGAGATTCAGCCAGGGGACGAAGCGCCTAATCACTTCTCATACACTTCACGTGATGAGGACTATGTCAAGGATCAAGTGCCATGCTGGTTGACCTACACCAATGGTACCAGTCATGAGATTATCCAAAACAACCTCCACCGTGCGCCTATGTTTACAGGTGTGGTCAAGGGAGTGGGACCTCGTTACTGTCCGTCGATTGAAGACAAGATTGTGCGCTTTGCGGATAAGGAACGCCACCAACTTTTCCTAGAGCCAGAAGGGCGCAATACAGAGGAAGTCTATGTCCAAGGACTTTCAACCAGTCTGCCTGAGGATGTCCAACGTGAGCTGGTTCATTCTATCAAAGGTTTGGAAAATGCAGAGATGATGCGAACAGGTTATGCCATCGAGTACGATATGGTCTTGCCACACCAGTTGCGTGCGACTCTGGAAACCAAGAAAATCTCCGGACTTTTCACTGCTGGTCAGACTAATGGAACGTCAGGTTATGAAGAGGCAGCAGGCCAAGGGATTATCGCTGGGATCAATGCGGCTCTGAAAATCCAAGGTAAACCTGAGTTGATTTTGAAGCGCAGTGACGGTTATATCGGAGTGATGATTGATGACTTGGTGACCAAGGGAACCATTGAACCCTACCGTCTATTGACCAGTCGTGCTGAATACCGTCTCATTCTCCGTCATGATAATGCTGATATGCGTTTGACTGAGATGGGACGTGAGATTGGTCTTGTGGATGATGAACGCTGGGCTCGTTTTGAAATCAAGAAAAATCAATTTGACAATGAGATGAAACGCTTAGACAGCATCAAACTCAAGCCAGTCAAGGAAACTAATGCCAAGGTTGAGGAGATGGGCTTCAAGCCGTTGACAGATGCAGTGACAGCCAAGGAATTCCTTCGCCGTCCAGAAGTTTCTTATCAAGATGTGGTGGCCTTCATCGGACCAGCTGCAGAGGACTTGGATGACAAGATTATCGAATTGATTGAAACAGAAATCAAGTACGAAGGCTATATTTCCAAAGCCATGGACCAGGTTGCTAAGATGAAACGTATGGAAGAAAAACGCATTCCAGCCAATATTGATTGGGATGACATTGATTCTATCGCAACCGAAGCTCGTCAGAAGTTCAAACTCATCAATCCAGAAACCATCGGTCAAGCCAGCCGTATTTCGGGAGTAAACCCAGCAGATATTTCTATTTTGATGGTGTATCTGGAAGGTAAAAATCGTAGTATTTCTAAAACTCTTCAAAAATCAAAATGATACGTCGTCGGCTTCTTACGAATGAGTTCAAAGCTTGGCTTTGATTCATCTCCAACCTCCCATAGTTCCCCGAACTATGGGAGCTAACTCAAGTTATGCATTTTCCTAGCCTTCTGGTCTGATTTTCATTGAGTTTTAATCTCAAAAGAAAGCATAGAGAAAAACAGCTCCGAAGACGGGGCTGTTTTGTTGACTTGTACTCAATGAAAATCAAANNTTTGAGGTTGTGGATAGAACTGACGAAGTCAGTAACCATATATACGGCAAGGCGAAGCTGACGTGGTTTGAAGAGATTTTCGAAGAGTATTATTCTTCATCTGGTGTGAGGATCATCGGGATGATAATCGGTTCACGTTCGGTATTTTCATAGAGGAAGGGGCGAATAGCGTTGACAATGGCACCATTGACAGATTGCACGCTAGCATCCTTGTTTTTCAGTGCGATACGAATGGCATTGAAGAGGATACGCTGGCTTTGGCGAATCAGGTCGCCAGACTCTCTCATGTAGACAAAGCCTCGGCTGAGGATGTCTGGACCAGATAGAATCATCTGCGACTTGAAGTCAACAGTTGCGACTGCTAAAACGACACCGTCTTCAGATAGATCACGACGGTCTTTGAGGACAGCTGCGCCGATTTCACCGATACGATTTCCATCGACATAGATGTCTTGGGCGTTGAAATGACCTGCAATACGAGCTGAGTCAGCAGTAAGGGCAAGCACATCACCATTACTCATGATAAAGATATTGTCCTTCTCAACACCAGTATCCACTGCTAGTCCAGCGTGGACTTTTTGCATGCGGTATTCACCGTGGACAGGCATGAAGTATTTTGGCTTAATCAAGCGGAGCATGAGTTTTTGCTCTTGCTGGCCACCGTGTCCAGATGTATGGATATTGTTCACTTTACCGTGGATAACTTCGACACCAGCTTCAGAAATGATGTTAATCAGCTTGTTAACGCTAGTAGTGTTTCCAGGGATTGGACTTGAAGAGAAGATGACCGTATCGCCTGGTTGGAGTTGCACCTGACGGTGGGTTCCGTTGGCGATACGAGAGAGGGCTGCCATCGGCTCACCCTGACTACCTGTACAGAGGATGAGAACTTCTCCTGCAGGGTAGTCTTTGATTTCATTTGGCTCGATAAAGGTTCCCTTAGGAGCTTTGATGTAGCCAAGATCGATTCCGTTGACAATGGCCTTTTCCATAGAACGGCCAAAGACCGCAATCTTACGTCCAGTCTTAACAGCGGCTTCTGTTGCTTGTTGGAGACGAAAGATATTTGAGGCAAAGGATGCAAAGATGATACGTCCTTCAATGCCTTGGATAATCTTCATGATGGACTGACCAACGACTTTTTCAGAGTTGGTAAAGGTTGGCACTTCCGCATTTGTTGAGTCAGACAGAAGACAAAGCACGCCTTCTTCACCAAGGGCAGCCATACGATGCAAGTCTGCAGGTTCTCCAACTGGAGTAAAGTCGAACTTGAAGTCGCCCGTACAAACGATTTTTCCTTGAGGAGTATGAATGACAATTCCCAAAGGCTCTGGAATGGAGTGAGTCGTTCTAAAGAAAGTTGCCTTGAGATTTTTAAAGGTCAACTCAGTATTGTGGTTGATTTCGTAAAGTTTGGCGTTGCGCAAGAGGCCGTGTTCTTCGAGTTTCCCACGGATCAAAGCCAAGGCAAGTGGTCCAGCGTAGATAGGGACATTTGCTTGCTTGAGAAGGAATGGAATCCCACCGATGTGGTCCTCATGTCCGTGGGTAATCAAAACAGCCTTGACGCGGTCGATGTTGTCTACGATGTAAGAGTAGTCAGGAATGACATAGTCGATACCAAGCAAGTCATCTTCTGGGAATTTAATCCCAGCATCGACGATGATAATCTCGTCTTGGTATTCAATCCCGTATGTATTTTTCCCGATTTCTCCCAGACCACCGATGGCAAAAACGCCGACTTCTTCAGGTTTAAGAGTATAGGCCATATTAGAACTCCGTGATTTCGAAGGCGCCAGTTTCTTTTTCGTAATCTAGCAATTTGTCAGACAAGAGTTCGATATACTCGATATTGTACTCTGGGCGATTTTCTTCGACAAGTTGGCGAGCAGCGATACGGCCCTCAAGTTCTGAGTTGGCATCGATGTCTAGGTAAAGTGCGCGTGTTGTTTCACGGCGTGGGCTACGTTCTTTTGTTTCTTGATAAAAAACTTTGTAAATCATATAGTTCCTTTCTATTTACAGGTCAGCTTATTCCAAACTTTTAGCAGAGATTTGCTTGATTTCATTCCATTTTGTGTCTAGATTGACCTTGATTCGTTACAATTATTTCAATTATACCACAAAATGAAAAATTAGTAAAAGACGGAAACGAGAAAGTCATGGGACGATTTGCTGAGTAAACGCTTGCAATATCAAAAAGTATATGCTATAATAATAGAAAGAAATAGTCTAAGCTGGAAAGGAAATAATTCGGAAACTATATTGTTTAGTGCTATTGATATTATGTTTAACTTTATAGATACTTCTGAATTGGATAAAGTTACCGAATTGAATGAACATAGTTTCCCTGTAGTTAGATTAGATAAAGCAGAGGAGCTCGGTTTAGACAATGAAGCTTTGGAGGTAGGGCGTGTTTTAAACGAAATCGTAACGGATATAGAGACTAACGGAGAGTCAACTGATTTGGCTAGAATGGATCGCTCTCTTTTTCCTATAGGCTCTTATGGTAATTATTGTGGTTATGGGAAATAATGGATATTCTATTCCAGCTATTGATGATTTAGATATGGCTTGTTTCTATCATGATAAGTGTTTTAAGGGATTTTTAGCAGATAATAGAAGTTGCAATGCCGCATTCCTAATAAGATTATCTCCTATTGTAGCAAATAATGCTTGGAATACAACTAAAGGAGCATATGCAAGAGCAGCTGTGGCTCTATTTTCTAGATTCGTATAAGACTAAGTTTTTGTAAAATATGAGTTGTTACGTAAAAGTGTTGATATGAATATTGGTGTCTATGAACAGAATCTTATTTTATAAGTTTTAACTTATCTTTTAAGGTTTCTGTTTATAGGCGCTTGTAGATGTGTTTATGTCTTTAAAAAATATATTTGCGATATTAAAAATGGATACTTATGCAATATTTCACTTTACTTATTAAGATAATTTTAAACTAAGGAGGTTGCCCTATGTATAACTTATTTGCTTTTGCTATCGGAGCTCGCTTGGTAGCTTTTATTGTTTTTGTTGCTTGCGTTTATGGAGGGAATCTTCTATTTGCCAAACTGGAACGACGACAAACCAAGTTCTTGTGGAAAATTACCTTTGTGACTCTCTACTCGCTTTTTCTCCTCCTTGTAACCTATGTCGTTTGGTTTGTATTTTACTTTGGATTAAATGCTTAGATGCCCCGCTTATGCTGGGGCTTTTTGTTTGGTGGCAAAAGATAGTAAATTTATGACACGAAAATTCCACCCCATCTATCAAGATGAGGTGGTCTTTGCATTTTTCTAAAATGACATGACAATCGAATTTTCAGAGCTTATTATTTTTATGGGAGTCATTGTTCTGCTCAAAAATAGAGTTGAAGCATAAAAATAAAACAATACAAACAGATAGATCAATTGGTAAAGGGATAGTAGTCATGTTTAAATCATTGAGAATGCTGAGCAAACTGTAAGAGATGAAGACAATAACATTTATCCTTCTAAAAATGTGTTTCTTATCTAGCATGACTTACCAAACTTTTTACGAAGGTCTTTTCCAATGGTATAACCTGCCATAAATAAAGCGATACCAACACCTACACCAAAGCCACCCTTTATTTCTTGCAATTCCTTAGTAGAAATTTCACAATAGTTGTTCAAATCTTTCATCATATTAATCTCCTCCTAAAAAATAACCAGCTGCCAAACCAGAACCTATAAGTGCTGTTCCACCTGCAATAGCTTTCCAAGATACTGCTACTCCAAAGATAACCAAGGGAGCGAGACCGCCATCAATATCTGATAATTCATTTTCAGATAAGGATAAAAATTGATTGTCAAGAACGTCAAAATTTGTCATTGAACTTTCCTCCTTTTTTCTTGTTCACTTTTATATTCGTAAAAGAAAAGGAAAAGTGAACATTTTTTTAAATTATTTTTAGTTAAGTGAGGGCATTTTTGTTTGGGGATAAAGAAAATTCCCATGTGCCAGCTTTTGTAGTATAATAGTAAGCAGACAAAAAGATAGGAATGTGTTATGAAAGTATTAGCTTTTGATACGTCTAGCAAGGCTCTTTCTCTGGCTATTTTAGAGGACAAGCAGGTTCTTGCCGAGACGACGATTAATATCAAGAAAAATCACAGCATTACCCTTATGCCTGCCATCGATTTTTTGATGGCAAGTTTGGATTGGACACCCAAGGATTTAGACCGAATCGTGGTGGCGGAAGGACCAGGTAGCTATACAGGCTTGCGAATTGCGGTAGCAACTGCCAAGACCTTAGCTCATACCCTGAACATCGAGTTGGTTGGTATGTCGAGTCTCTTGGCTCTGGTGCCCTACCAACAAGAAGGTTTGTTTGTCCCCTTGATGGATGCGCGTCGCAATAATGTTTATGCAGGATTTTATGAAAATGCCAAACCTGTCATGCCAGAAGCGCACTTACCCTTTGAGCGAGTGATTGAGTTAATCAAGGGCGCTAGTCAGGTAACCTTTGTCGGAGAAGTTGGCACCTTTGTGGAGCAGATTCAAGAACACTTGCCAAGGACTAATTTCAAAGAAACCCTGCCTAATGCAGCCAATCTTGCTCTTTTGGCCTGGGACAAGGAAGCAGACTCCTTACACGACTTTGTGCCTAACTACCTCAAGCGTGTCGAGGCTGAGGAAAACTGGCTCAAGAACCATACCGAGTCTGGCGAGTCTTACATTAAACGCCTATGATAGAAATCAAACGAATCCAACAGCAGCCTGATCTAGCTAAAGCCATCTACGCTGTTATGATAGCTGTTTACCCAGTCAGTCCTTGGACGCTGGAACAAATCCAAGCTGACCTATTCCAAGACCAGACTTGGTATGCTCTGGCCTATGATGGGGCAGAAGTGATTGGATTTCTAGCTGTGCAGGAAAATATCTTTGAGGCAGAAGTCTTGCAAATCGCTGTTAAAGGAGACTATCAGGGTCAGGGGATTGCGTCAGCCTTGTTTGCTCAATTGCCGACAGACAAGGAGATTTTCCTCGAAGTCAGAAAGTCAAATCACCGAGCGCAAGCATTTTACAAGAAAGAAAAGATGGCAGTCATCGCTGAGCGAAAGGCCTACTACCATGACCCATTCGAGGACGCCATCATCATGAAGAGAGAAATAGATGAAGGATAGATATATTTTAGCATTTGAGACATCCTGTGATGAGACCAGTGTCGCCGTATTGAAAAATGACGATGAGCTCTTGTCCAATGTCATTGCTAGTCAAATTGAGAGTCACAAACGTTTTGGGGGCGTAGTGCCTGAAGTAGCTAGTCGTCACCATGTCGAGGTCATTACAGCCTGTATCGAGGAGGCACTAGCAGAAGCAAGGATTACCGAAGAGGACGTGACAGCTGTTGCGGTTACCTATGGACCAGGCTTAGTTGGAGCCTTACTAGTCGGTTTGTCAGCTGCTAAGGCCTTTGCTTGGGCTCATGGACTTCCGCTGATTCCTGTTAACCATATGGCTGGTCACCTCATGGCCGCTCAGAGTGTGGAGCCTTTGGAGTTTCCCTTGCTAGCCCTCTTGGTCAGCGGTGGACACACAGAGTTAGTTTATGTTTCTGAGGCCGGTGATTACAAGATTGTTGGGGAAACGCGAGATGACGCGGTTGGGGAGGCCTATGATAAGGTCGGCCGTGTCATGGGCTTGACCTATCCTGCAGGTCGTGAGATTGACGAACTTGCTCATAAAGGTCAGGATATTTATGATTTCCCACGTGCTATGATTAAGGAGGATAATCTGGAGTTTTCATTCTCAGGTTTGAAATCTGCCTTTATCAATCTTCACCACAATGCTGAGCAAAAGGGAGAAAGTCTGTCTACAGAGGATTTGTGTGCTTCCTTCCAAGCAGCTGTACTGGATATTCTCATGGCTAAAACCAAGAAGGCTTTGGAGAAATACCCTGTTAAAACCCTTGTCGTGGCAGGTGGCGTGGCAGCCAATAAAGGTCTCAGAGAACGCCTAGCAACTGAAATCACAGATGTCAATGTCATCATTCCACCTCTGCGTCTCTGCGGAGACAATGCAGGTATGATTGCCTATGCCAGTGTTAGCGAGTGGAACAAAGAAAACTTTGCAAACTTGGACCTCAATGCCAAACCAAGCCTCGCTTTTGATACCATAGAATAAAGAGTCAGCTTAAGGCTGGCTCTTTTATTTTTTCTAACTATCAGAATATTTTGACAAATGAACACAAATAATGATATAATATGCAAAAGCTAGGAGGTGGTAGGATGATTGAAAAAATGGAATTGGGGGAATTTTACAAGGAACTGCGCCTGGCTAGAAAGCTCAAGCAGTCAGATGTGGCTTGTGCTGGACTAACAGCCTCTCAGTTGTCCAAGTTTGAACTAGGGCAGTCTATGCTATCTGCGGACAAGCTGATCCTAGCCATCCAAGGAATCAATATGAATTTTGATGAGTTTGGTCATAAGCTCAATAACTATCAAGAATCTCCACATATGCAGATTGGTAGGAGGGTTGTGGATCGCTTTGCCCACCAAGATATAGCTGGCTTAGAGCAACTGTTGGAGGAAGTCGAGCAAGGACAGATGGCAGAGACCTATCGTTGTTTGAATGCCATTGTGATTAAAAATGCTATTCATTCCTTAGATAAAAATTATCCCCTAGCAGAGGAGGATAGCGAGTTTTTGACCACTTATCTCTATGCTATTGAGTCTTGGACCTGGTTTGAACTCTACCTTTTTTGCAATACTATGCCCTTCTTGAGTAACCAAGATTTGATATTTTTATCAACTTCTTTACTTGAGAAATCCAAAGAATTTAAAGAGTTAGTACACAATCGATTGTATATGAAGCAAGGACTCTTAAATATCTTATCAGAGTTCATGGAGCGAAAACTTTTCTCCTACATCCCAATCTTTGAAGCCGAGTTGGAGAGTATGCTGCGTCCATACGATGTTTTTGAAAAAGTATTGTGGCAGTTTTTAAAGAAAATGCAGATTTTTCTTCAAACCAAAGGAAGCAATCAAAAAGAGATTGAACACTTTATCCAATCTCTGCAAGTATTAGAAAATCCACAATTGATAGCCCTTTTTGAATTGCGCTTGCAGCAATACAAAGAACTTATCGATTAGTTAGAAATGGCAAAATGATAATAATATCAGCAACGATTGTCAATAATGTTAAAATTTGTTTCTTCATAGTTGCTCCACTCCTTAATTAGTAATAACTTTATTATACCAGGGAAATAATCAAATCTACCAAAATCGCAAATCTGAAATTTCTATAAGCAAAAATGTCAAATATGCGATTTTTTAAAATAAGCCAATTTTCGTGTTATACTGTCCTTGTAAAGCACTTGAAGCAAATCCTAGGTCGCAGAAGTGGTTTATAAGTAAAAATAATTGGAGGAGAAGCATATGACAGCATTTGTACATGAATTAACACGCGAATCAGAAAGATTCAATCAGTCTGAAAGAGTGACAATTACTTTCTTTTGTACAGTATTGTAAAAGATACTCAATTATTAAGTTTATTTTTATACTTATAAAGGTTTTGGAATTTTAATGTAGAAAATGCCAACTGAGGTAATTGCTAAAGAACAAGTCATCATAACAACAGGAGAAAAGAATGTATAAATATAAAATTGTAGACGAAGAAAGTTTGCCTATTTATGGTTATAAAATTCATATATCAGCAACGCTTGGTAATTATAAGGAAATGTACAATCTTCTTTCTCCTTTGTTAGATGATAGAAAGATATCTTATAAGTATATATATCGGGAAGAAGATGTGGCCTATAATTTCTCTGTTAGAGAATCGCCTGCTAATTCGGGGAAATACTTTACGATTTATCCTGAAAATGACCATGCTTTTCGCAATATATTAGAACTTCTTTACCAAACTATTCCTAAAAATATGGAGGGAATTTATATTCTAAGCGATCGTGCCTATAAAGATTCCAATACAATTTTTTACAGATATGGTTTCTTTAGAGAAGAATTGGAGTATTTAGAAAAAGGTATTCCGACTTTACTAGGGCCAAATGGAGAAAAGTGGCAAGACTACCAAAAACCATATTTTAACTTACCAGAATGGATTCAAGATATTCAAGAGAATACATTTATAAAAGATTCATACTTAGCAAGAAATTATAGACTAAAAACTGTACTATCACAGTCAAATGGAGGAAATGTCTATCAAGTAGACTCAGTGATAGGAGGGAAAAAATATATTTTAAAGGAGTGTCGACCTCATATTATTTCTTTTGGACGAGTAGAGAATCAAACTCTTAGAAAAAATGAATATGAAATTTCAAAAAAATTACTAGACCGTGTTCCAACTATACACGAAACGGTTACAGAGTGGATTAACCAATATTATATTTATGAGTTTATAGATGGTAGTGATTTATTAAAATCTACAAAACCATACTCTATTGTTAGTTATCAGAAGTCTAATAAGGAGTTAAACGCTAAGAAATTTAAAAGTTTTTTATTAATTACTAAGGAATTGTTAGAATTGGTTGAATATTTTCATAGTCGAAATATTATTTTAAATGATATACATCCCGGAAATTTTATAAAATCAGAGAATAAACTTTACTTTGTAGATTTAGAAAATAGTTATGAGTATGATGATAAACCAGCTATTGGTTTGTATAGTGTAATCAGCTTAAAAGAATGGAACTCTATAGATGGCAAAGTATCTGATTGCCATAAAGTTGGGAATTTACTATTATTTTTGTTGGCTAGATTGCATGTGAAATCAGTGGACGATTTATCACAATCATATCATATTTTAAATTCTTTATTGGCTGAATTTGGTTTAAAAACAAATTTTACAAGTATTATAGAAAAACTATTTTCTAAGGATGCAACAGTATCTGATATCCTTAAAGATTTAAATGAAATTTATGTTTATCAAATTGAATCCCTGCATGGTTTAGATGAGGTTCTAACTGGTCAACCAGAAAGATCTTTTACTATTACTGAGATTATTAATAAAGAACTAGTCAATTTTCAACGATATGAGAATGCTAAAAATAATCAGCTATTAGTGCAACATCTGATGCATAGAGAAAAAAATTTAGGACTAGATGGATTGTCTGGCTTACTTATTTTGATGAAAATATATGACTTTGATTGCGATATTATTGATTATGGAATTAATATCATTATTGAAAAATTAATTGTGACAGATAATGGTAGGATGGTTCCGATAGAATCAAATTTAGTTTCACCTTATCTAAATAATGGGACAGCAGGATTTATTCGTGCTTTGATTTTTATAGATTTTGAAAAGTATACAGATCTAATCAAAGAATTATCTGAAGGATTAATTACAGAATTTGCTCAATATTCAGATTTTTGGAATGGTATGCTAGGGATAGCTGATACATTGTTAGAACTGTATTGTTATTTTAGAGTAAGAAAATATAAAGAAGTTGCATTGTCTTTGTTAAATACAGTAGAGTGCTATGTGAAGTATTCTAAAGCAGATAAGCAAGAGTACCTTTATGTGTTATCTAAGTACATGGATATGAAGGAGTTGTAATGAAAGTATTTCTTCAAAATAGAGATTTTAGGCAATTAACTATCAACCAGTGGATTTCAACTCTTGGGGATACGATTTTTTATCTGGCCTTCCTGAATTATGTGGCAGATGCCTCTTTTGCCCCTCTGGCGATTTTACTCATCACTATTTCAGAAACCCTGCCCCAAGTTCTACAAATCTTTCTGGGAGTTTTAGCGGATTTTCAACATCATCGTGTCTTGAAATACACAGTCATTAGTTTTGCAAAATTTTTGCTTTACTCTATAGTGTCCTTGTCCCTTTCAGGGCAGTCCTTTTCCTTAGTACTAGTAGCCTTTATTTGTCTGATTAACCTCTTGTCTGACACATTGAGTTATTTTTCAGGCGCCATGCTCACTCCGATTTTCATTAGAATTATTGGGCAAGACCATCTGGCAGAAGCTATTGGCTTTAAACAGTCAACTGTTAGTTTAGTGAAAACAATCAGTAATATCCTAGGAGGAGTCTTACTAGGTATTCTATCTATCCAGTTTATTTCCTTACTGAACGCTCTTACATTTTTAATCGCATTTTTAGGTATCCTATTCATAAAAAATGATCTCTTGAAAGTAGAAAAAACGATTAGCTATCAAGAAGGACTCTCTGTAAAATCCTTTTGCCAGCATTTGCTCCAATCATCGAAATTGATATGGAATATGAATAAGGTGCTCTTGGTTTTATTTATTATTTCTATTAGTCAAGCAGTGATAAATGTTACAGTTCCTGTTTCTACTCTGTTTTTGAGAAATCAACCCTTTTTGAATTTACAAACAGGTCAATCTCTTGCCTTGCTATCCACACTAGAATTATCAGCCCTGATTGTCGGAAGCCTTGTAAGTGGCTATCTGAAAAATACGATTTCTATAAAAACAGCTCTCTATGCCTCACTTGTCATCCAGTTGCTTCTTCTAGTAGGATTTGCCACAGTTCGTTTTGACTGGATTCTCATCTTTAGTACCTTGGATGCCTTTTTCGCAGGTATTCTCTCTCCTCGATTACAGGAACTCGTCTTTAAACAAATACCTGAGGAGTCAATGGGAGCAGTTCAATCTTCTATCGGTGCCATTACGGTTGTTTTACCTAGCTTATTTACAATAGCTTTGGTAACCATTGCTACTAGCTTTGGAACTCTGGCAGTTAGCTTTGTTTTATTGCTATTTCTTCTAGTTGCCTTTTTCATGCTTCTGAATATTCGTGAAAGTATTTAGCGGAGAATTTCTATAATATATATTTGAGACTGGATTGCCAGTCTTTTTATGATGGTCAAAATCAACAGACTTTTTTCTCTTTCCTGAATGTGTTATAATAGTCCATGCTGTGGCTGGAGTCTTTTCAGCCCACCTATTAAGACAATATGAGGAGAAAGATGAAAGAAAAAGGATTTTGGGAGGGATCGCAGGCAGCTATGCCAACGACCCTTGGTTATGTCAGTATCGGACTGGCCTGTGGGATTATCGGTGCGCCCTATGTGACACCTGTAGAGATGGGCTTGATGAGCCTCTTTGTTTATGCTGGGAGTGCCCAGTTTGCCATGCTGGCCCTGATTGCGGTTCAAGCACCTGTGGCAGCTATTGCTATGACGGTTTTTTTGATTAATTTGCGTCTCTTTTTGTTGAGTTTGCATGCGTCAACCTATTTCCGTCATACTAGTCTCTGGCACAATATCGGTATGTCTAGTATCTTGACGGATGAGACTTATGGTGTTTTGATGGGCGAATTGGCCCATACAGACAAGGTCAATCCTATGTGGATGCACGGAAACAATCTCAACAGTTATGTGGCTTGGTTTGTGGGGACAGTAGTCGGAACGGCTCTGGGGGGTCTGTTACCAAATCCAGAGATCTTTGGTTTAGATTTTGCCCTGGTTGGGATGTTCATCGGCATTTTTGCTTCGCAATTCCAGATTATACAAAGACGGATTCCTGTCCGCAATCTGCTGATTATCCTAGCGGTTGTTGCGGTATCCTTCTTTTTACTCTTGACAGTGGTGTCTCAGTCACTAGCTGTTCTCTTTGCGACGCTACTTGGTTGTACAATGGGGGTGATTTTAGATGGTCAGTAAGTATCTTTTATTAGCAGTTATTTTCTCTGGCTTGGTGACCTGGATTCCCCGTATGATTCCTTTCATCTTGGTCAAGTATAAGGGCTTGCCTGCGATTGTTGAGCATTTTTTGAAGTTCTTGCCCGTTTCTATTATCTTTGCTTTGATTCTTTCAAGCGTAGTGACAGGTAATGTTGGGAGTCTTCCTCAAATCAAATGGCTGGACTTCTTAGCAGTCTTTCCGACGGCTTGGGTGGCCTTTCGTTACCGCAATCTAGTCGGTACGGTTCTCTTTGGAGTGGTCTTAATTGCCGTCTTGCGTTTGGTCTTTTAATACTCTTCGAAAATCTCTTCAAACCACGTCAGCTTTGCCTTTCCGTAGGTATATGTAACTGACTTCGTCAGTCTTATCTCCAACCTCAAAACAGTGTTTTGAGCAACCTGTGGCTAGCTTTCTAGTTTGCTCTTTGATTTTCATTGAGTATAAATCAGCCATAAAGAAAACTTATCACAGAGATAGATATCATATAATGGCGTAAATGGTCTTTTTCTGTTAAGATTATAAGGTATTCTATTTTGGAGGAAATGACATGAAAAAAATCGTTAAATACTCATCTCTTGCGGCCCTTGCTCTTGTTGCTGCAGGTGTGTTAGCAGCTTGCTCAGGTGGTGCTAAGAAAGAAGGAGAAGCAGCTAGCAAGAAAGAAATCATCGTTGCAACCAATGGATCACCAAAGCCATTTATCTATGAAGAAAATGGCGAATTGACTGGTTACGAGATTGAAGTCGTTCGCGCTATCTTTAAAGATTCTGACAAATATGATGTCAAGTTTGAAAAGACAGAATGGTCAGGTGTCTTTGCAGGTCTTGACGCTGACCGTTACAATATGGCTGTCAACAATCTTAGCTACACTAAAGAACGTGCGGAGAAATACCTTTATGCCGCACCAATTGCCCAAAACCCTAATGTCCTTGTAGTGAAGAAAGATGACTCTAGTATCAAGTCTCTCGCTGATATCGGTGGAAAATCGACGGAAGTCGTTCAAGCCACTACATCAGCTAAGCAGTTAGAAGCATACAACGCTGAACACCCGGATAACCCAACTATCCTTAACTATACTAAGGCAGACTTCCAACAAATCATGGTACGTTTGAGCGATGGCCAATTTGACTATAAGATTTTTGATAAAATCGGTGTTGAAACAGTGATCAAGAACCAAGGTTTGGATAACTTGAAAGTCATTGAACTTCCAAGTGACCAACAACCGTACGTTTACCCACTTCTTGCTCAAGGTCAAGATGAGTTGAAATCATTTGTAGACAAACGCATCAAAGAACTCTACAAAGACGGAACGCTTGAAAAATTGTCTAAACAATTCTTCGGAGACACTTACCTACCAGCAGAGGCTGATATTAAATAATTTCTTGAAATCATCCATTCTGAATAAGATGGGTGATTTCTCAGTTCTTAGATATATAGTTTTAAACTATATATCTGACTATCTAATAACAATTTGTGAAATAAAACAAAGTATGAGATACTAGTACGGTATTATTTTTAAGGAGAAAGAATCATGAAAATCAAAAAATGGCTTGGCCTAGCAGCCCTTGCTACAGTCGCAGGTTTGGCTCTTGCAGCTTGCGGAAACTCAGAAAAGAAAGCAGACAATGCAACAACTATCAAAATCGCAACTGTCAACCGTAGCGGTTCTGAAGAAGCTCGTTGGGATAAAGTTCAAGAATTGGTTAAGAAAGACGGAATCACTTTGGAATTTACAGAGTTCACAGACTACTCACAACCAAACAAGGCAACTGCTGATGGCGAAGTAGACTTGAACGCTTTCCAACACTATAACTTCTTGAACAACTGGAACAAAGAAAACGGGAAAGACCTTGTAGCGATTGCTGATACTTACATCTCTCCAATCCGCCTTTACTCAGGTTTGAATGGAAGTGACAACAAGTACACTAAAGTAGAAGACATCCCAGCAAACGGAGAAATCGCTGTACCGAACGATGCTACAAACGAAAGCCGTGCGCTTTACTTGCTTCAATCAGCTGGCTTGATTAAATTGGACGTTTCAGGAACTGCTCTTGCAACAGTTGCTAACATCAAAGAAAATCCAAAGAACTTGAAAATCACTGAATTGGATGCTAGCCAAACAGCTCGTTCATTGTCATCAGTTGACGCTGCTGTTGTAAACAATACCTTCGTTACAGAAGCAAAATTGGACTACAAGAAAGCACTTTTCAAAGAACAAGCTGATGAAAATTCAAAACAATGGTACAACATCATCGTTGCGAAAAAAGATTGGGAAACATCACCAAAAGCTGATGCTATCAAGAAAGTGATCGCAGCTTACCATACAGATGAAGTGAAAAAAGTTATCGAAGAAACATCAGACGGTTTGGATCAACCAGTTTGGTAATAAGAAACAGGGAGGTGGGAGAGAGAATTCCACCTCTTGCTTTTGTATAGAGCATGGATTGTAAAGAAGACTATAGTTTCATAGAAAGGTAGAGAGAATATGGTTTTTCCTAGTGAACAAGAACAGATTGAAAAATTTGAAAAGGATCATGTAGCCCAGCATTATTTTGAGGTTTTGCGTACCTTGATTTCTAAGAAGTCGGTCTTTGCCCAGCAGGTTGGACTTAAGGAAGTCGCAAACTATCTGGGTGAGATTTTCAAGCGTGTGGGGGCTGAAGTGGAGATTGATGAGACTTACACGGCGCCTTTTGTCATGGCGCATTTCAAGAGTTCACGTCCAGATGCCAAGACCCTGATTTTCTATAACCACTATGACACTGTGCCAGCGGACGGAGATCAGGTCTGGACAGAGGATCCCTTTACGCTTTCGGTGCGCAATGGTTTCATGTATGGACGTGGGGTTGATGACGACAAGGGTCATATCACAGCTCGTTTGAGTGCTTTGAGAAAATACATGCAGCACCACGATGACCTGCCTGTCAATATCAGTTTTATCATGGAGGGAGCGGAGGAATCGGCTTCGACAGACCTGGATAAGTATTTGGAAAAGCATGCGGATAAACTCCGTGGGGCGGATTTGTTGGTCTGGGAACAAGGAACCAAAAATGCCTTGGAACAGCTGGAAATTTCTGGTGGAAATAAGGGGATTGTGACCTTTGATGCCAAGGTGAAAAGTGCTGATGTGGATATCCACTCGAGTTATGGTGGGGTTGTGGAATCAGCTCCTTGGTATCTCCTCCAAGCCTTACAGTCTCTTCGTGCTGCGGATGGCCGTATCTTGGTTGAAGGTTTGTACGAAGAAGTACAAGAGCCAAATGAACGAGAAATGTCCTTGGTGGACACTTACGCTCAACGCAATCCAGGGGAAATCAGCCAGATTTATGGTTTGGAATTGCCTCTCTTACAAGAGGAGCGTGCAGCCTTTCTAAAACGTTTCTTTTTTGAACCAGCTCTTAATATCGAAGGGATTCAGTCAGGTTATCAAGGGCAAGGGGTTAAGACTATTTTGCCAGCAGAAGCTAGCGCTAAGTTAGAAGTTCGTTTGGTTCCTGGTCTAGAACCGCATGATGTTCTGGAAAAAATTCGGAAACAGCTAGACAAAAATGGCTTTGATAAGGTAGAATTATACTATACCTTGGGAGAGATGAGCTATCGAAGCGATATGAGCGCACCAGCCATTCTCAATGTGATCGAGTTGGCCAAGAAATTCTATCCACAGGGCGTTTCAGTCTTGCCGACGACAGCGGGGACAGGACCTATGCATACGGTCTTTGATGCCCTAGAGGTGCCAATGGTGGCCTTCGGTCTAGGAAATGCCAACAGCCGAGACCACGGTGGAGATGAGAACGTGCGAATCGCCGATTACTACACCCATATTGAATTAGTAGAGGAGCTGATTAGAAGCTATGAGTAGAGATATTATCAAGTTAGATCAGATCGATGTGACTTTTCACCAAAAGAAGAGAACCATCACAGCGGTCAAGGATGTGACCATTCACATCCAAGAAGGGGATATTTACGGAATTGTTGGATATTCTGGAGCAGGGAAATCAACCCTTGTACGGGTGATTAATCTCTTGCAAAAGCCATCTGCAGGGAAAATTACCATTGACGATGATGTGATTTTTGATGGCAAGGTGGCCTTGACGGCAGAGCAGTTACGTCGTAAACGTCAAGATATCGGGATGATTTTCCAGCATTTTAACCTGATGAGCCAGAAGACTGCAGAGGAGAATGTAGCCTTTGCCCTTAAACACTCTGGACTCAGCAAGGAAGAAAAGAAGGCTAAAGTAGCTAAGTTGTTGGACTTGGTTGGCTTGGCGGATCGTGCTGAAAACTACCCTTCACAACTATCTGGAGGGCAAAAACAGCGTGTAGCCATTGCGCGTGCCTTGGCAAATGATCCAAAAATCTTGATTTCAGACGAGTCAACTTCTGCCCTTGACCCTAAGACAACCAAGCAGATTTTGGCCTTGTTGCAAGATTTGAACCAAAAATTAGGCTTGACTGTTGTCTTGATTACGCATGAAATGCAGATTGTCAAAGATATTGCCAACCGTGTGGCGGTTATGCAGGACGGGCATTTGATTGAAGAGGGTAGTGTGCTTGAAATCTTCTCAGACCCTAAACAACCTTTGACTCAAGACTTTATCTCAACAGCCACAGGTATTGACGAAGCCATGGTCAAAATCGAGAAGCAAGAAATCGTGGAACACTTGTCTGAAAACAGCATTTTGGTGCAGCTCAAGTACGCAGGGGCTTCAACAGACGAGCCACTTTTGAATGAGTTGTACAAGCATTACCAAGTAACGGCTAATATTCTCTATGGGAATATCGAAATTCTCGATGGTACTCCTGTTGGAGAATTGGTTGTAGTCTTGTCAGGTGAAAAAGCAGCGTTGGCAGGTGCCCAAGAAGCCATTCGTCAAGCAGGTGTACAACTAAAAGTATTGAAGGGAGGACAGTAAGATGGAATCATTGATTCAAACCTATTTACCAAATGTCTATAAGATGGGCTGGGCTGGTCAAGCAGGCTGGGGAACAGCCATCTACCTAACCCTTTATATGACAGTTCTTTCCTTTATCATCGGAGGGCTCTTGGGACTGGTGGCAGGTCTTTTCCTTGTCTTGACAGCGCCAGGTGGTGTCTTGGAAAATAAGGTCGTCTTCTGGATTTTAGATAAGATTACCTCTATTTTCCGTGCGGTTCCTTTCATCATTCTCTTGGCAGTCTTGTCACCCTTCTCTCATCTAATCGTAGGAACAAGCATTGGTCCAAATGCAGCTATCGTACCCCTATCTTTTGCGGTCTTTGCCTTCTTTGCCCGTCAAGTGCAGGTTGTCTTGGCTGAATTGGATGGTGGTGTCATTGAGGCGGCTCAAGCGAGCGGAGCGACTTTCTGGGACATCGTGGGTGTTTACCTATCAGAAGGTCTTCCAGATTTGATCCGTGTGACGACTGTGACCTTGATTTCCCTTGTTGGGGAAACAGCTATGGCGGGTGCGGTTGGAGCTGGTGGTATCGGTAACGTAGCCATCGCTTATGGATTTAATCGCTACAATCACGATGTGACCATCTTGGCAACCATCATTATCATCTTGATTATCTTTACAATCCAATTCTTGGGAGACTTCTTGACCAAGAAATTGAGCCATAAATAAAAAAGGGCTAGGCAATCTGTACATCATTCATAGGAGTTGTCGTTATCGTCAAGACTTGAAATTTTCTGTACTGGTTGCTATCAATCATCACTTTTATGAGTTAGAGAGTTAAGCATTGTGGGGAGTCAATATGCAAAATCTGGGAGAAGTTTTTAAAGAATTGAGAAAGAGTCGGAATGTATCTCTACAGGAGGCGACGGGAGGAGAGTTTACTTATTCCATGCTGAGCAAATTTGAGCGTGGAGAAGCAGACTTATCATCTATGAAATTGATTACTGCCTTAGATAACATCCATTCTGATTTGAATGAATTTATGTACTTGGTACGTGGTTTTTCTCAGAAAAAGGCTTTGGCTTTTCAAGAAAATCTCTGGGAACTATATGATAGAGAAGGGATTGATTCTCTCCACGCCTTGTATGAAGAGACGATTCAAAAGTATAGATCAAGTGGTGAAAAAAGCTATCTTTTACAAATGATTCGTATCAAAAGCCTTCTTGTGTTTTTTGATTCAGAAATAAGGGCAACGGATGAAGAACTGACTTTTCTCTATGACTATTTTTTTACTATTGATATCTGGGGAAATTATGAATTGGAACTATTTTCAACGATTTCTACTTTGTTTCCTCTGCCCCTCTATTTTAAATATTCTAGGGAGATGTTGCAAAAGACGGATTTATTAGGCTCTTTACCTAGTAACAAAGTCGGTATTGATACCATTTTAATTAATGGACTTTTTAAAGCGATAGAGGAAAAGGATAAATTAAAAGCAGACTATTTTGTTTTTCAGATTGAAAAACGAGATCTACCAGAATCTCAAGCTTATCTTAAAATCATTTATATGATTGCTAAAGGGTATTATGATACGATTTTTAAAGTAGAAAATAAGGGTCTTGAAAAAATCCAGAGGGGCATTACAATCTTACAAGATTTAGAGTATATAGATGGTGCAAGATACTATGAAAACTATTTTGCAAATCAGCTTTCAAATAAAGATTTGTAATATATTCTCGTTACATCGACTGATGAAAAATAAATAGCCTTGTAGATGGAGTGATAATTAGTAGTTTCTAGGCGCTAGAGTTTCTATTTTCAGAAAAAATATATTACAAAAAAGTGGGGAGCCCCGCTTTTTTTGTTAGACTGGATTCAATAGAATACTCTTTGAAATGTGAGAAAGACCTGTTATGAAACTATTCTTAAGACATCATTTATTTAGAATACTTACCTTATCGAGGTTTTTAAGCTCAAGTGGAGCTTATATTTATAATCTGGTATTTATTGTTTATGCTGCGAGTCTACCCTTTAAAAATATAGCTGTATTTATGGCGAATATGATTACGATTTTACCTTTCCTATTTACTTTTTATGCTGGGATTAAGGCTGATCATACTCGGAATAAAGCAGGGACAATTATTTGGGTTGGTTGTGTGCAAAGTCTACTATTTCTTTTGATTGCTAGTGTGATTCATGATCAGAACTTCGTGACGTTTGCTTTTATCTGTATGGTTAATATCTGTTCAGATATTTTATCGGATTATACAGCAGGCCTTCGTATGCCGATTATCCAGCATAATATTTCAGAAGATAAGCTCTATGAAGCTTATTCCTTTACTCAGTTTGTTTCCTATTTATCAAATCTAGGAGGTCAAGCCTTAGGAGTGTGGTTACTCACAACAAGCCACCAAGATTTTTCTTTTGTTGCAATTGTGAATGCTGGCTTCTTTTTACTATCTTCTCTTATTTTGTTCAAAAATAGAAGAGAATTGACGCATTTGTCTGTAACAGTAGAGAATGAACCTATTAGTTTACTTCAACAAGTTAAGGCAATCTATGCGGACATGGATGATATCTTTAGACAGAGAGAAAGTAAATCATTGTTTAAAATTATTCTTGTCATTTTGGTAATGAATACTTTGGGAGGAGCTGTTGGAGGTATTTATCACTTTTACTTATTAGACCATACTATCTATCATTTCAGCTATGCTCAAGCCTTATTTTTAATTGAATGTGTTAGCTTGGGAGGAGCTATTCTTGGTAGCCTAACTCCCCATGATTATTTTGGGAAATGGTCTTTTTCAAGCTTGTTATCGCTCAATGCAATTCTGTTTGTATTGCTTGCTACTGCTAATATTTTAGATTTTTCTCCTCTAGTAGGTGTTGTTTGCTTAGCCTTTGTCATGTATTTGATGTCGAAATCAATGCCTAAATTAGATACTCTGTTACTGTCTAATTTGAGTGCGGATGTATTAGCTAGAAGTAATAATCTCTTGAGTATGATTTTTTCCCTAACATTACCCTTGGGGATGTCTGTATTTTCCTTCTTAGCTTTGCAAGATATCAGGCTTTGTTGGTGGGTATTTTTGGTAGTGAGTGTGATAGGGTTGATTTTATCACTAGAAAAAAGAAGTTTTTCAGGTAAAAAAGTTTAACCTAGGCAAATCAGGCTTACTAGAAGGTCTTCCAGATTTGATTCGTGTGACGACTGTAACCTTGATTTCCCTTGTTGGTGAAACAGCTATGGCTGGTGCGGTTGGAGCTGGCGGTATTGGTAACGTAGTCATCGCTTATGGATTTAACCGCTACAATCACGATAAAACTATCTTGGCAACCATCATTATCATTTTGATTATCTTTAAATTCATACTCAATGAAAATCAAAGAGCAAAGTAGGAAACTAGCCGCAGGTTGCTCAAAACACTGTTTTGAGGTTGGAGATAAGACTGACGAAGTCAGTTACATATACCTACGGCAAGGCGACGTTGACGTGGTTTGAAGAGATTTTCGAAGAGTATCAATTCTTGGGAGACTTCTTGACCAAGTCTTGAGCCATAAATAAAAAAGAGCCGCCTGGCTCTTTTTAACTAATCAGATTTTCTGTGCAAATTTTTTACTCAAGGCTTGTCCAATCAAGGCACCCACTAGGGCTCCGATGACAATACTTGCGATAAATAGAAGGACAGTTCCAGGGTTTGGCGCAACCATGATACGGTCGATATATTCTTGCGATTTTCCTCTTGCTAGAAGGGTTGCCATATAGGCTTGGGGTGCAATCCACATGAGTAAGATTGGTCCTGCTGTGCTAAAGGCAAAGAGTATGAAAGAAAGGAAATTCTTAGTTTGGTTCTTGTATTTTCCGAGGTTAGCTACTCCATCTGCTAGCAGCCCACAGATAATTCCAGGAAGGAAGGCACCGGCACCGTGTTTAGTTCCCAAGAAAAAGAGAGCAATAACAAGACCGATAGTGGTAACGGCTCCAAAGCGCGGAACTTTTGCGACTAGAATCATATAGACGCTACCGCCGACAAGGGCAGTAAAAGCAGGCGCATAAAACATGTTTCCAGTTTGGTCAAGGAGATTGCCCAAAAGAACACCAATCCCCATGCAGAGGAAGTAAAGAACTGCAAAAAGCAGTGTAGTTAAGATAGATTTTTCCATGAATTGTCTCCTGATCATTTTTTCACAATTCTCATTTTACCATGGTTTGATGGGATTGTAAATGGATACTAGAAGTTTTTGAAAACGCTTGAAATATGATATAATAGTTTCATAGTTATTTTTAGGAGGATATCATGGGGAGATTTTTAGACTTTGTCTTTAATCGTTTCTTTTTAGGGATGATTGCGACAGCCTTCTTTTGGCTATTAACCTTGGTGGGAGGGATTATCCTTGGTCTAGCGCCTGCTAGTGCCACCTTGATGAGCCTATATGCAGAACATGGTTATAGCTTTCGGGAATACAGTTTGAAGGAGGCCTGGTCTCTTTATAAGCAAAATTTTGTCTCAAGCAACCTGATTTTCTATAGCTTTCTAGGAGTGGATCTAGTTTTGGTTTATGGCCTGTATCTCTTGGTACAATTGCCTCATCAGACCATTGTTCATTTGATTGCGACCTTTTTAAATGTTCTAGTAGTTGCCCTGATCTTTTTGGCTTATACAGTATCTTTGAAATTACAAGTTTATTTTGATTTGTCCTATCGAAATAGCCTCAAACTATCCTTGATTGGCATCTTTATGAGCCTAGCAGCTGTGGTCAAGGTTCTCCTTGGGACCGTGCTACTTGTAGCAATTGGTTACTATATGCCTGCTCTGCTTTTCTTTGTAGGAATTGGGATGTGGCATTTCTTTATCAGTGATATGTTGGAACCGGTCTATGAAAGTATCCATGAAAAATTGGCGACAAAGTAGGATGAAGCAGTTTTGGCTACATACGCTTCTGCGAACCTACAGTTCAGTGATGATTATTATTATTGCGAGTTTTGCAATCTTACTCTCTTACGCTGACTGGGATTCACGGGAAAAGGAAGCCCAGAGAGTAGCCCAGCGTGTAACTGCTAGAACAGTGAGTGAAATTGAATATTACCATAGAGAATCAACCCAGATAGCTCAGGCTTTAGTTGAAAATCAAGCTCGTATTGAGGGAATCTATAAATACTTTAGCCTTAGCATGCCAGACTATTTTTACTGGCAATTAGAGCGGAAAGCTTCGCCTTATGTATCAGTCTCTCTGCATGAAAATGTTGATGACCTCTATGTTCGAAATGATTTTGTAACTGGAGTGGCCATTGCTTTTCAAGATTACAAGGAAGTCTATGTTTCTACTAAAGACAAACGTAGTGGAGAAAAAATCAGGGCTGAGGATTTCAAACCAGCAGGAAATAGTTTTGCCATTCCGGTGTCAGATCCAGTGTCAGATCAAGACTTAGGAGTGATTTACATCTCCTTGGATCCTGCTGTTTTATACCATGCCATTGATAATACTAGAGGTCATACTCCGATGGCAGTAACAGTGACCTCACCTTTTGATACGGAGATTTTTCATATTGGTGAAACAGTTGATAAGGAGAGTGAAAATTGGCTAGTTGGCTTAACCTCTCATGGATATCAGGTTCAGGTGGCAGTTCCCAAAAACTTTGTTTTACAAGGAACAGTGACTAGCTCTGCTTTGATTGTGGGCTTGAGCCTTCTCTTTATTATCATTCTTTATCTGACTTTGAGGCAGACTTTTGCTAATTACCAAAAGCAGGTAGTGGATTTAGTAGAATCCATTCAAGTCATTGCTCAAGGCGAAGAGGGGCGTCGGATTGACATTTCCGAAAAAGATCAGGAATTACTCCTAATCGCGGAGACGACCAATGATATGTTGGATCGCTTGGAAAAGAATATCCATGATATTTACCAGTTAGAGCTTAGTCAAAAAGATGCCAATATGCGAGCCTTGCAGGCGCAAATCAATCCTCATTTTATGTATAATACGCTGGAGTTCTTGCGCATGTATGCAGTTATGCAGAGTCAAGATGAGTTGGCAGATATCATTTATGAATTCAGTAGTCTCTTGCGTAACAATATTTCCGACGAAAGAGAGACCCTCCTCAAACAGGAATTAGAATTTTGCCGTAAATATAGCTACCTCTGCATGGTTCGCTATCCCAAGTCCATTGCCTATGGTTTCAAGATAGATCCAGAGTTAGAGAATATGAAAATTCCTAAGTTTACCTTGCAACCGCTGGTAGAAAATTATTTCGCGCATGGTGTTGACCATAGACGGACAGATAATGTGATTAGCATCAAGGCTCTTAAACAGGATGGTTTTGTGGAAATTTTAGTGGTAGATAATGGTCGTGGGATGTCTGCTGAAAAGCTGGCAAATATTCGAGAAAAATTAAGTCAGAGACATTTTGAACACCAAGACAGCTACAGTGATCAAAGGCAGTCTATCGGGATTGTCAATGTCCATGAGCGTTTTGTGCTCTATTTTGGGGAACGATATGCTATTAGTGTAGAGTCTGCAGAGCAAGCAGGTGTTCAGTATCGTATTACAATTCAAGATGAGTAGAAAGGGAGAAAATGTATAAAGTATTATTAGTAGATGATGAGTACATGGTGACAGAAGGTCTGAAACGTTTGATTCCCTTTGATAATTGGGATATGGAGGTCGTCGCAACAGCCAGTCATGCCGATGAAGCCCTAGAATATGTTCAGGAAAATCCCATCGATGTCATCATTTCAGATGTCAATATGCCCGACAAAACAGGGCTTGATATGATTCGGGAGATGAAAGAAATCTTACCAGATGCTGCCTATATCTTGCTCTCAGGTTATCAGGAGTTTGATTATGTAAAAAGAGCCATGAACCTTAGTGTAGTGGACTATTTGGTCAAGCCTGTTGATAAGGTAGAGTTAGGAAATCTGCTGGAGAAGATTGCAGGTCAGCTTGGAGAGAGAAGAAAGAAAAGTCAGACCCTCAGTCAAGATTTAGATGAGGCTGGATTTGTCAGTTATTTAGGAGGTAAGGAGAATTGGTGGATAGGTCTATCCAAGGAAAAGCAAGGTTCCTTCACCATTCCCTACTATGTATTGGGTCAAGACTGGCAGATTTTCATTTCTGACCAACCCCTAGATGGTTTAGTCGTTACTCCCTTTGAAGCTCCCTATCAAGAACACTTTGAAGGCTGGAAGCTGAATGCTGAGAAAGCCCTCTTTTACGGCTCTGTAAATCTACAACAGTCTCAGAGTCTCTTTGCCTATTACGAACCGATTTATAGGGTTATCATTCAGGGGAATCTCAATCAAATCGTGGAAGAGTTAAACCTCTTGGAGAAAGTGGTTCTTGAAAATACACCGCGTGTTCCGATTACCAAACAGCTTTTTATCCAGTTTGTCATGGATGTCTTTCACTTGTTTGAACATCTCAAAGCTGATGATATGACGGACATTGTCAAAACCATTCATGCTATTCAAGCCTTCGATGAATTGGTTTCTTATATCAAGGAAACTCTGACCAGCTTTTTCGGTCAATACCGTATGAATGAAAATGTGGTCAGTGTGCTGGAAGTCATTGGTCGTGATTACCAAAAAGAGCTTTCCCTCAAGGATATCAGTAAGGCTCTCTTTATCAATCCTGTCTATCTAGGGCAGTTGATTAAGCGAGAAACCGATTCGACCTTTGCAGAGTTACTAAACAAACAACGTATTAAGGCTGCCCAGCAGCTCTTGCTTTCAACCAGTGACAGTATCGAAGATATTTGTTATGCTGTTGGTTACAGTAACCTTGGATATTTCTATAAAGTGTTCCGAAAATTGTGCGGAAAATCGCCAAAAGCTTACCGAAAACAGGTAGAAACGATACTATAAGATTTGTATTCCTTTGCAAAAAGTGCTATAATATGAATAATATTATCAGGAGGTTCTATTATGAAAAAGAAACCAATTTATCTATGGGTCTTGCTAATCTTGTCTGCCCTTATTTCAGCTATGTCTCTGTTTGGAATGTTGAGTCCCTTACCTAGCAAAGAAGCCCTTCGTGCCGCTCAGAAACAAGTTGCAGGGGTCAGTGCTCAGCAATTAGAAGACAACATCAATTACAGCTATAGAGTAGCAGAATCAACTCATTCTATTTTTAATATGGCCTTGATTGTGCTATCTGCTATTTTAGTGGTTGTAGCGATTGTCTTCCTTATTCGTAAGAATTTGCAATATGCAAACTATACTTATGTCGGCTATGTTTTGCTAGCCATTATTGGTTCGATTTATGGCTATGTTGGTTTACAGGATGCTGTGCAGTTAGTTCACGATGAAACCATGCGTTTAGGGATAAGTGTTATTTCACAAGCCGTTAGCATTCTCTCTATCGTCATCAATGTTCTTTTCCTAGCCCTTGTCTTCTACAAGATATGGCGTCAGCAGAAAGCCTTGGCAGAAGAAGAGGAAGCAGAAAATCTTGCTTAAGTATTGACAAAAAAGAGCTATCAAGTTACAATCTTGGTAGTTCTTTTTCGATTAAAAATAAAATCATGGAGGAAAATATGAAGACAATTTCTTTAGTTTATATTAGTTTGAGTGGCAATACTGAGAGTTTTGTGACGCGCTTGAAAGACTATCTCTTGTCCCAGTACGAGGGGATTGAGGTCCAAAAGATTCATATCAAAGATTTGGTCAAGGAAGGCCAAGATTTCTATGAAATGGACCATCCCTATGTCGCTTTTTTGCCAACCTACCTAGAAGGTGGGAATGGCGTGGATAACGGAGATGTCGAGATATTGACGACACCAGTGGGGGATTTTATCGCCTATGGTGACAATGCTAGTAAGTGTTTTGGCGTGGTTGGCTCAGGAAATCGTAACTTTAATAACCAATACTGCCTGACAGCTAAGCAATACAGTCAACGTTTTGGTTTCCCTGTCTTGGCTGACTTTGAAATGAGAGGCATGCTGGAAGATATCAAACGTGTTGCAGCGATTATCGCAGATTTGTATGAGTTGGAAAAGGAGAATTAATACTCAATGAAAATCAAAGAGCAAACTAGGAAGCTAGTCGCAGGTTGCTCAAAGCACAGCTTTGAGGTTGCAGATAGAGCTGACGTGGTTTGAAGAGATTCTCGAATAGTATAAAGTTCTTATAAGAGGTGGTTGAAGTTGTTCAACTGTTTTTTGAGTATAAACAGTCTTTAAGAACGTAAAAAAGCATAAGTTCAGGTCTTCAAAACCTTGTTCTTATGCTTTTTATCATAGAAATATTTGCTGAATTTTCTCTTGAAATGAAACCTTATCTTCATCTCGCGCTTGTCCCTTACCCTGCTTTTCCGATTGCGAGTGCGTAGATAAAGAAGATGGCGAAGCCAAAGAGGAAAATCAATCCTGCAATGGCAAGGTGTTTGAGCCAAGAAGGAAGATTTTTGTTTTCACGCGTTACCAAGGCATAATTCAAAAGAGCGAAGAATGGTGTTGTCAGGAAAGAGCCAATCATGGCAAAGCGGAGCATGGTTGATACCTGACCAGCGAAGAACTTGATAATGACGATACCGATGATAGCAGTGATGGTCATCCAGATGTTCAAAGATTTACGATTGTCCTCTTTTTGACTGATTAGCAGTCGGAGAGATTCCTGATTGACGCGAGAATAGCCATCGATAACAGTGATAACTGTTCCAAAGATACATAAGAAGGCAATAAAGGTAATCAAGTAACGGGACCATTCGCCAAGAACAGAGGCATACATGCCCACGAATTGAGAGATGTATTTGGCTGAAGCGGCTTCAACCGCCTGCCCTGTAGGATACTGAATCAGTGCTCCCAGTGCCACAAAGAAGACGGCTAGGATAGCTGTTCCAATATAACCAGTGTTAAAGTCAAACAGAGCGTCTTCTGTGTTAAAGTTGACGGTCTTTCTCTTTTCAGCTGACCAAAGTGAATTGATAGCTGAAATTTCAATAGGAGCCGGCATCCATCCTAGGAGGGAGACGATGAAGGGCAGAGCTGCCATTTGCCAAGGTGTTTTCTCAACAAAATCAGAGCTGTATTCGGGATGCTTGACCGCCGCAATGATAACTGCAAGAACAGTCGCAATGGTCAAAGCAGACATAATCCATTTGACCATGCCGTCTAAAAGTTTGTAGCCTCCAAAGAGTAACATAGCCCAAATGATGGCAACGAGAATGAGGGACCACTGAGTGATGCTAAGACCAATCATTGGGAAGGCGCTGGCGATGATAGCTGAGCACAGAATGGCAACACCAGCCGTGTTGACCATAGCCGAAAAGACATTGAGGATAAAGAAAATCCAGAGATAGAGTTTTCCTTTTTCGGCATAACCTTCAACCAAAGTCTTTCCAGTATCAGCGGTGTATTCAGCACCAAAACGGAAAAATGGATATTTAAAGACATTAGCTAAGATGACCAAGAGAAGTAGAGACCAACCGTAAGAACCGCCAGCTTGAGTGGAAGATACAATGTGAGAACCGCCAACAGCGGCAGTTGCCATTAGGATTCCAGGTCCCATTGCTTTTAGCTTGCTTGCCCAGGTTGATTGATTTAAGGAAATAGCTTGCGACATGATAAATACTCCTTTTTGAATTTTCAGAATAATCTGGATATGTAATCTATATTCTACAAAAAATTTTGGAAAAATGTAAGAGTATTTTGAAAAAAGATAGAAAATTTACAAAGAAGATCTGAAATAACTGTTATGATATAGCGGATTGAAACTAGAATAGTACACCTCTGCTTCTAAAACATTGTTAGAAATCGATTTGACTGTCCTGATCGATTTATCCTGTTCTTATTTCATTTCACTATAGTAAGGTGCAGCAGGATAAAGAAAAACCGAGAAGTTTCTTTCTCGGATTTGCTTATTATGAGGTGCCTATTTTCTATGCTCCAAGAGTTGATTGATGTGATCTACTTTTTTAGCCTCTCTTTTATAGAGAATAGCCCAGATGATGAGATAGACAATCGCAAACTCGATAATGAGCTGGAGGTAGAAAATCCAGTGGAAAGGGAACCAACTAGCAAGAGTTGCTAGTGGGACGAAGCCAGCCAGCATAAGGAAGAAATGAGTCAGAGTGGCACGAAGCATGCTCCAGTCACGGCTGAATAAGCGGTTGCCAAAGTTGAAGAGCATACCAATGGCTGCCCAGATAAGTGTGCAGTAGAGCAAGACCAAGGCACCGTGAACCTGATGCTGATCCATCACTTGACCGATGAGAGAGTAGGGATTTAGTGGTGCGTAGGTATTTGGTGCATAAATGAGTGAAAAGAGGATAGAGAGGATGAGGCCGATAAGAACACCGGCAGCTGCATCGTGAAATACTTGTTTTTTCATAGTTCTAATTTCTCCTTGATGGTTTTTAGATAACGGCGTGAAGAGTAGGTGAAGCTTTCGTTTTTCAAGAAAATTTCTACCAGACCGTTTGGCGTGAGCTTGAGGTGAGAGATGGAATCGATATTGATGATTTCTGATTGGGAAATTTGGATAAAATTGGTTGGCAAGAGTTTAAGAACCTGATAGAGTCGCAAATCAATGCTGTAGGTCTGACTCGCGGTTTCTGCTAGAACCTTCCGATTCTCGATATAGAAGCGCTGAATCTTGCCAATCTCAACTAGATAGACCTGATCATCGATTTTTCCTTTGATTTTTTCTCTTTGGTCCAGATTTTCTGCGAACTCGATGACTTTCTGGACTTTTTCGGTTTCTTGAGGTGCTTGGACAATCAGCTTTTCCTCCTCGTAAGTCTCACTAATCTGTAGTTCTACTTTCATAGTTTTCTCTCCTTTTCAGTTATACAAGGTTGTGATCACTTCCTGTATATCCTTATTAAACACTATTTTATAGCCCATGGCAAGGAACCTTGTCTATGTGGAGGGATTGGGCTCCTATGTGGTGGAGCTTTTCTGTTCTTTCTGAAATATGGTATAATAGCACTAATCAATTTCTAGGAAAATAGATACGGAAAGGGGCTGAAAGATGTCTCATATTATTGAATTACCAGAGGTGTTGGCAAACCAGATTGCAGCTGGGGAGGTCATTGAACGTCCTGCCAGTGTGGTCAAAGAGTTGGTAGAAAATGCTATTGACGCTGGTTCTAGTCAGATTATCATTGAGATTGAGGAAGCTGGTCTCAAGAAAATCCAAATCACAGATAATGGTCATGGAATTGCCCACGATGAGGTGGAGCTGGCTCTGCGTCGTCATGCGACTAGTAAGATAAAAAATCAAGCAGACCTCTTTCGGATTCGGACGCTTGGTTTTCGTGGTGAAGCCTTGCCTTCTATTGCGTCTGTTAGTGTCTTGACTCTGTTAACGGCGGTGGATGGTGCTAGTCATGGAACCAAGTTAGTAGCGCGTGGGGGTGAAGTTGAGGAAGTCATCCCAGCGACTAGTCCTGTGGGAACCAAGGTTTGTGTGGAGGATCTCTTTTTCAACACGCCTGCCCGTCTCAAGTATATGAAGAGCCAGCAAGCAGAGTTGTCTCATATCATTGATATCGTCAACCGTCTGGGCTTGGCCCATCCTGAGATTTCTTTTAGCTTGATTAGTGATGGCAAGGAAATGACGCGGACAGCAGGGACTGGTCAATTGCGCCAAGCAATCGCAGGGATTTACGGTTTGGTCAGTGCCAAGAAGATGATTGAAATTGAGAACTCTGACCTAGATTTCGAAATTTCAGGTTTTGTGTCCTTGCCTGAGTTGACTCGGGCTAACCGCAATTATATCAGCCTCTTTATCAATGGCCGTTATATCAAGAACTTCCTGCTCAATCGTGCAATTCTTGACGGCTATGGCAGTAAGCTCATGGTGGGGCGTTTTCCACTGGCTGTCGTTCACATTCATATCGACCCTTATCTAGCGGATGTCAATGTGCATCCAACCAAGCAAGAGGTGCGGATTTCCAAGGAAAAAGAACTGATGACGTTGGTCTCAGAAGCTATTGCAAATAGTCTCAAGGAACAAACCTTGATTCCAGATGCCTTGGAAAATCTTGCCAAATCGACCGTGCGTAATCGTGAGAAGGTGGAGCAAACTATTCTCCCACTCAAAGAAAATACGCTCTACTATGAGAAAACTGAGCCGACAATACCTAGTCAAGCTGAGGTGGCTGATTATCAGGTAGAATTGACTGATGAAGGGCAGGATTTGACCCTGTTTGCCAAGGAAACCTTGGACCGATTGACCAAGCCAGCAAAACTGCATTTTGCAGAGAGAAAACCTGCTAACTACGACCAGCTAGACCATCCAGAGTTAGATCTTGCTAGCATCGATAAGGCTTATGACAAACTGGAGCGAGAAGAAGCATCCAGCTTCCCAGAGTTGGAGTTTTTCGGACAAATGCACGGGACTTATCTCTTTGCCCAAGGGCGAGATGGACTTTACATCATAGATCAGCACGCTGCTCAGGAACGGGTCAAGTACGAGGAGTACCGTGAAAGCATTGGCAATGTTGACCAGAGCCAGCAGCAACTCCTAGTGCCCTATATCTTTGAATTTCCTGCGGATGATGCCCTGCGTCTCAAGGAAAGAATGCCTCTCTTAGAGGAAGTGGGCGTCTTTCTAGCAGAGTACGGAGAAAATCAATTTATTCTACGTGAACATCCTATTTGGATGGCAGAAGAAGAGATTGAATCAGGCATCTATGAGATGTGCGACATGCTCCTTTTGACCAAGGAAGTTTCTATCAAGAAATACCGAGCAGAGCTGGCTATCATGATGTCTTGCAAGCGATCTATCAAGGCCAATCATCGTATTGATGATCATTCAGCTAGACAACTCCTCTATCAGCTTTCTCAATGTGACAATCCCTATAACTGTCCTCACGGACGTCCTGTTTTGGTGCATTTTACCAAGTCGGATATGGAAAAGATGTTCCGACGTATTCAGGAAAATCACACCAGTCTCCGTGAGTTGGGGAAATATTAAAAGTATAAAAAAGTCTGGGAAAAATGTTCAAAATCAGAAAAACGCATAAAATCAGGTGTTCAAAAACCTTGATTTTATGCGTTTTATCATAGAAATATTTACTTCATTTTTTCCTAATTCTTTTCGAAAATCTCTTCAAACCAGGTCAGTTTTATCAGTAATCTCAAAACAGTGTTTTGAGCTAATTTTGCTAGTTTTGTCTGTAACATCGAAGTTGTGTTTTACCACTCTGCGACTGGTTTCCTAGTTTGCTCTATGATTTTCACAGAGTATTAAATTGCGATTTTGCCAAGTTTCTTTATTCGTCTAAAAGTAGAGTCTGTTCTATGCGTCTAATGTACGAATTAGGTTGACCATTTCAATAGCGCCTTGTGCACACTCAGAACCCTTATTTCCTGCTTTAGTGCCAGCTCGTTCTATGGCTTGTTCAATTGTATCTGTCGTTAGCACACCAAACATAACTGGGATTTCGCTATTTAAACTGATTTGGGCGATTCCCTTAGATACCTCGCTACATACATAATCATAATGACTTGTATTCCCTCTAATGACAGCTCCCAAGCAGATAATTGCATCATATTTTTTACTTTTTGCCATTTTTGATGCAATCAGAGGTATTTCAAAAGCTCCTGGAACCCAGGCCACCTCGATATCTTTCTCGTTTACATTCTCTCTTTTGAGATTATCCAGTGCTCCAGATAATAATTTTGAAGTTATAAATTCATTAAATCTCGCTACAACAATACCGATTTTAATATCGTTCGCTACTAAATTACCTTCATAAGTGTTCATTTATTTTTCCTCCATATTTAAAATGTGACCCATTCGATTTTTCTTTGTTTCTAAATAAAAACTATCGTAAGGATTGGCTTCTATTTCGATTGGTATTCTACTGGAAATGGTAATTCCATATTTTTCTAACTGTTCAACTTTGTCAGGATTATTTGTCAGTAAATGTAGTGACTGTAGTCCTAGGTCTTTAAGCATTTGTGCTCCAATATGATATTCTCTTAAATCACCTTCAAAGCCTAATGCAAGATTGGCATCAAGCGTATCCATGCCTTGATCTTGTAAATGATAGGCTTTTAATTTATTGATAAGTCCAATTCCTCGTCCCTCCTGTCGCAAGTAAAGTAAGACACCCGAACCATTCTCAACAATCATTTTCATAGCTTTATCGAATTGCTGTCCACAATCGCAACGTAAAGAGCCTAAAACATCTCCTGTTAAACATTCGGAGTGGACCCGACATAATACATTGGCTTCATCCTCTATGTTTCCCATAATAAGAGCAAGATGATGTTCCCCATTTAGTTTATCTATATAGCTAATTGCTTTGAAATTACCGTATCTAGTAGGCATATTGACAGTTGAAACTCGTTCTACCAGCTGATCATATACTTTTCTATATTCTTGTAATTCTTTGATGGTAATTAGTGGAATCTTGTGTTTCTTCGAGAACTGAATTAAATCATCTGTTCTCATCATTTTGCCATCATGATTCATTATTTCACAACATAGGCCACACTCTTTTAGTCCAGCTAATTTTAATAAATCAACAGTTGCTTCTGTGTGTCCATTTCTTTCTAGAACACCACCTTTTTTTGCAATTAAAGGAAACATGTGTCCTGGCCTGCGAAAATCAGAGGGTGTTATATCTTCAGCTACACACATACGTGCGGTCAGTCCTCTTTCCTCGGCAGAAATACCTGTGGTCGTTTCTTTATAATCAATTGAAACTGTAAAAGCAGTCTTATGATTATCTGTATTGTTTTCAACCATAGGTGAAAGCATTAATTGATTAGCTAAACTTTCGCTCATAGGCATACAAATTAATCCTTTGGCATAAGTAGCCATAAAATTAACATTTTCTGTTGTAGCTGCTTGTGCAGAACAAATTAAGTCTCCTTCATTTTCTCTATCCTTATCGTCTATAACAAGAACAAGTCGTCCCTTCTGCAATGCTTCTAATGCTTCTTGTATTTTTCGATATTCCATTGACTGATTATCCTTTCTGCTAAAATCCATTTTGATATAATAGTTCCTTAGATATTTCTGATTTTGGAGAATTATCCATCAGTTTTTGCACATATTTACCTAAGATATCATTTTCAAGATTTACTGTACTCCCGACTTGTTTACTCTTAAGAATGGTTTGTTCCAAGGTATGAGGGATAACAGATACTGAAAAGTTTACTTTGGAGACTTTAGCGACAGTCAAACTAATGCCGTCAATTGTAATAGATCCTTTTTCAACTATTAAATCTAAAATTTCTTTTTGTGTGTTGATTTGATACCATACAGCATTATCATCTTTTTTTATTGACGAGATTTTTCCTGTACCATCAATGTGTCCTGTAACGACGTGACCCCCAAGTCGACCGTTGACAGATAAGGCTCTTTCTAGATTCACCTCACTTCCATGTTTTAATAGAGTAAGAGCTGTTCGACTCCATGTTTCATTCATTACATCAACTGTAAAGGATTGATGATTGAAATGAGTAACTGTAAGACAGATACCATTTACTGCTATACTATCGCCTAAATGGATATCCGTTAATATTTTTGAGGCTTTAATTGATAGTTTACAATTACGAGAGTCTTTCTGTATTCTTTCAACTTTTCCGATTTCTTCAATTATTCCTGTGAACATGGATAAATCACTTCACTTTCTATGAGATAGTCATTTCCTATTTGAGAAAAAGCATAAGGTTTCAATCTAATAGCGTCATTTGGCAAAGAAATGCCTTCACCTCCGACAGGAAACTTGGCACTGCCTCCAAAAATTTTTGGTGCAATATATATTTTCAGCTCATCAACAATTTGTTGTTCCAAAGCACTCCAATTCATTAGACTGCCCCCTTCTAGAACTAGGCTATCAATCTGCATGTTTCCTAGATGTTGCATTAAACTCGATAAGTCTATATGATTGCCTTTTTTCTTTATGGAAAGTATTTCACAGCCATGATTTTGATATAGCTTCATTTTATTTTTGTCTTCAGAGGAAGTGGCAATGTAAGTTTTAATATCATTTGCTGTTTTTACGATTTTAGAGGTAAGAGGAGTTCGTAAATGTGTATCGCATATGATACGGATAGGATTTTTCCCTTCCTCCAATCTACATGTCAGCAAAGGATCGTCTTGAATAACAGTATTGACTCCCACCATAATTGCACTAACATGGTGTCGTAACTGATGCACATGCTTTCTTGCTTCTTCTTCAGTAATCCATTTGGATTGATTTGTTTTAGTGGCTATTTTTCCATCCATTGACATTGCATATTTCATAAAAACATAGGGTACATGCTGGGTAATATACTTTCTAAAACTTTTTATTAAGTTAAGACACTCATTTTCTAAAATTCCAACAGTAACTTGAAGATTATTTTCCTCAAGTATCTTTACTCCTTTTCCAGATACAATAGGATTACAGTCTAGGCTTCCAATGACTACTCTTGTAATACCACTATCGATTATAGCATCTATACAGGGAGGTGTTTTCCCGAAGTGACAACAGGGTTCAAGTGTTACATAAAGCGTCGCTCCGACAGGGGATTTTCTACAGTTTTTAAGAGCATTTCTCTCAGCATGTGGGCCACCAAAAAACTCATGATAACCTTGTCCGATGATGTGATTATCTTTTACAATAACTGCGCCGACCATAGGATTGGGGTTGACGTAACCAGCCCCTTTTTGTGCCAGTTTTATTGCTAATTTCATATATTTTGAATCGCTCATCTCACTACCTCCAAAAAATATACCTTGAATAGGGAACTACTCAAGGCATACAAAAGAAAACTTATGCGATTAACAAAAATGCTCTGAAATGACAAGTAATCATTTCAGAGCACGCAAAAAGCACAAATATACTTTTATCTTCTTTCATCCAGACTATACTGTCGGCTTTGGAATTTCACCAAATCATGCCTTTCGGCTCGTGGGCTATACCACCGGTAGGGAATTGCACCCTGCCCTGAAGATAGTTATTCAATTACAGATGATTATAGTACTTAATTTTGAATATGTCAACAGATAAATACCGATTGTTTTTGATATACTGTATTTGTGATAATCGATTCTCGCTCCTCGGATAAAGAAAATATGATATACTAGATAAACGAAATAAGAGAGAAGGAACACTATGTACGCATATTTAAAAGGAATCATTACCAAAATTACTGCCAAATACATTGTTCTTGAAACCAATGGTATTGGTTATATCCTGCATGTGGCCAATCCTTATGCCTATTCAGGTCAGGTTAATCAGGAGGCTCAGATTTATGTGCATCAGGTTGTGCGTGAGGACGCCCATTTGCTTTATGGATTTCGCTCAGAGGATGAGAAAAAGCTCTTTCTTAGTCTGATTTCGGTTTCTGGGATTGGCCCTGTATCAGCTCTCGCCATTATCGCTGCCGATGACAATGCTGGCTTGGTTCAAGCCATTGAAACCAAGAACATCACCTACTTGACCAAGTTCCCTAAAATTGGCAAGAAAACAGCCCAGCAGATGGTGCTGGACTTGGAAGGCAAGGTAGTAGTTGCAGGAGATGACCTTCCTGCCAAGGTCGCAGTGCAAGCAAGTGCTGAAAACCAAGAATTAGAAGAAGCTATGGAAGCCATGTTGGCTCTGGGTTACAAGGCAACAGAGCTCAAGAAAATCAAGAAATTCTTTGAAGGAACGACAGATACAGCTGAGAACTATATCAAGTCGGCCCTTAAAATGTTGGTCAAATAGGAGCAGAGAATGACAAAACGTTGTTCGTGGGTCAAGATGACCAACCCGCTCTACATCGCCTATCATGATGAGGAGTGGGGTCAGCCCCTCCATGATGACCAAGCATTGTTTGAGTTGTTGTGTATGGAAACCTATCAGGCAGGCCTGTCTTGGGAAACGGTACTCAACAAACGCCAAGCTTTCCGAGAAGCCTTTCATAGCTATCAAATTCACTCAGTCGCAGAGATGACTGACACTGAATTGGAAGCCATGCTGGAGAATCCAGCTATCATTCGAAATAGAGCCAAGATTTTTGCTACACGCGCTAACGCCCAAGCCTTTCTACAGTTACAGGCAGAGTACGGCTCTTTTGATGCCTATCTTTGGTCTTTTGTTGAGGGGAAAACTGTCGTTAACGATGTTCCTGATTATCGCCAAGCCCCAGCTAAAACACCCTTATCTGAGAAATTAGCCAAAGATCTCAAAAAACGAGGCTTCAAGTTCACAGGCCCAGTCGCTGTTTTGTCCTTTATGCAGGCTTCAGGGCTAGTTGATGACCACGAGAATGATTGTGAGTGGAAAGGTCTTAAATGATGTCTAACAAAAATAAGGGAATTCTGATTTTTGCGATTCTCTATACAGTCCTCTTTGTGTTTGATGGCGTTAAATTGCTGGCTTCTTTAATGCCATCTGCCATTGCAAATTATCTAGTTTATGTAGTTTTAGCTCTATATGGTTCTTTTTTATTTAAGGATAGATTGATCAAACAATGGAATGAGATTAGAAAGACTAAAAGGAAATTCTTCTTTGGCGTCTTAACAGGATGGCTTTTTCTCTTTCTGATGACTGTTGTCTTTGAATTTGTATCAGAGATGTTGAAGCAGTTTTTTGGGCTAGTCGGACAAGGTCTAAACCAGTCGAATATTCAAAGCACTTTTCAAGAGCAACCAATACTGATAGCTGTTTTTGCTTGTGTTATTGGATCTCTGGTAGAAGAATTAATTTTCCGTCAAACTCTATTGAGATATTTGAGAAAAAGTCTGCCAACTTGGCTGAGTATCTTTATAGCCGGCCTTGCTTTTGCCTTAACTCATATGCACAGCTTGGATCTATCCGAGTGGGTCGGTGCAGTCGGTTATCTAGGTGCTGGCCTTGCCCTTTCTATTACTTATGTGAAAGAAAAGGAGAATATCTACTATCCTCTACTTATTCACATGTTAAGCAACAGCCTCTCCTTGATCATTTTAGCTATCAGTAGTATGTGATGAAAATACCAGTAATGATACTGAGAAAAAGCTGAGAAACTTTTCCCAGCTTTATTTGTTATAGTCAAAGCGAATGACTTGTTCCTGTGCATCTACATGAGCATGGACCCCAAAGGGTACAATTGCTCTTGGAGTTGCGTGGCCGACATTCAGATTATAGACAATCGGGATATTGCTGTCAATGATATCCAATAGTGCCTCTTTATAGTCATCATGGAAAGTTTCATCCATAGGTTTTCCGACCAAGAGTCCATTGATGACCGCGAATATGCCAGTGTCCTTTAAAGTTAGCAACATCTTTTTGAAGTCTTCTGTCTTAGGCTGTTCTTCGCTTGTTTCGAGCAAGAGGATTTTCCCTTCCCAGTCTGACAAGTCAGGGAAAAGTTTGTATTTTTGGCAGAGCTCCGTGCTATCTGCGTATCGAGAGTTGTCAAAGATATCGTAGAGGGATTCGAGGCAACCACCGAGGATTTTCCCCTCGAACTGGGCACTTCCTTGCAACAAGTCAAAACCTGTATTTGTATGACTGACACGAGGTGTTCCCAGGGCCGTGGGACTAAAATCAGTTCGTTCCTCATACCAAACGTCACTAGGGCGGATTTCTGAAATTCTTCCCGTCTCAATCAATTCTTTAAAGTAGTGAAGGCTATAGGCTAGCATTTCTTTGTCTAATTCACAAATGTCTGCTAAAAAGGATTGACCATAAAAAGTCTTGATTCCTAATTTATGCAACATGAGGTGGTTCATGGTTGTATCCGAGAAGCCAAGAAAAATTTTTTGTTTGATAACCTTTTGGAGTTGGTCATTTTCAAAAAGATAAGGTAGTAAGCGATATGTATCGTCTCCACCGATGGCACATAGGATCATATCGATGCTATCATCAGAAAAGGCATGAATCAAATCCTCTGCACGCGCTTCAGGATGGTCCTTGATAAAGTCTAATCCTTTTAACGAATGGGGCAAAAAGATAGGATTGAGTCCCAGATCCTTGAGACGTTGGATACCCAAGTCTACTTCGTGTTTGACAAAGTCCTCTCCGATAATGCCACTAGATAAACTAACAATACCAATAGTAGAAATCATATCTGATCCTCCTAGAAATAGATTGAGCCTATTTTATCACAAAATATAAGAGAAAGCTATGTGGGATTTCAGAAGAATACTTTTAATACTCTTCGAAAATCTCTTCAAACCACGTCAGTTTTATTTGCAACCTCAAAGCTGTGCTTTGAGCAACCTGCAGCTAGCTTCCTAGTTTGCTCTTTGATTTTCATTGAGTATGAGCCTATTTTATCACAAAAGATTAGATAGAGCTATGTGGATGTCAGAAGAATACTTTAAAATCAAAAAAGTAAGTGAAAAAGCAACCGCACCTGCAGTTGCTTTTATCGTTTTCTTATTCTTGATAGCGTGTTGGTCCTGCACTTGCACTACGGATATTCAAGCATTTCTTGAGATAGAAGCGAAGGGCTAGGAGGGCTGCTCCAATAATAGCTAGTGGCAATGGATCCAGTACTGGGTTAAGGCTAGCTGGTAGGAAGCTTGTTGCAAAGAAGACAAGCAACCAAAGGAACATAGAAGCTAGGATAACTAGTACAGATTTCCAGAAAGGTGGACGTTGACTGCGATCCATATCTGGTCCATAGTATTGGTAAACAAAGTAGTACATCAAGTAGAAGGCAAATCCACCAACCAGTCCAACTAATAGAAGAGTAATCAATCCATAGCCGAAAGCTTGATCTGCCGCAAAGAAGGTTGTGAGGGCGCTGACAAGGGCAAAGAGGCTAGTGATGAAAAGAGCTGAGTCCATAATCATCAGTTTTGGATCATCATTTTCTTTTGGATGCTCTTTTTCGTACTGCTCTTTGACAGTGAAGCTATGAGCCCAATGAGTTGGTGCGCCGTATAGGGAACGGGCAGTTGTACCTTTAGATTGCTCCTCAAGGATTTGGGGAATGACTTCCTCAAAAATAGTCTGGATTTCAGCGTCTGTTTTCCCATCTTTGATGAATTGTTGGGTAGCAATGTGGACAAACTCTTGGTTTTTCTTAGTTAATTTTTGTAGATCAATCTGAGACATAGGAACTCCTCTTAGAACCATTTTTTATGGATGAGATAGAGAGTGAGCGAGACACTCATAGCAAAGGCGATAAAGACGATTAACCAGAAGGCATTTGGCTCTCCGTTTAGGGGGATTTCATTATCCTTAAAGTTCATCCCGTAGGCAGAAAAGACCATGGTTGGGATGGACATGACGATGGTCACAAGAGCCAAGGTTTTCATGATGTTGTTCTGGTTGTTAGAAATGATAGAGGCGAAGGTCTCTGTCATAGAATGCAAGACGTTTCCATAAATGTCTGCCATCTCGATGGCCTGTTGGGTTTCAATCAGGGTGTCTTCAAGCAGGTCTTCGTCCTCAAGGTATTTCTTGATATTGCTGGTTGAACTGGTCAATTTCTTAATCACGCGCTCATTTGTTTTGAGGGAGGCTTTGAAATAGACGATAGTTTTTTCCAATTCCATGAGCTCAATCAATTCTTCATTACGAGTTGATTGATGCAGTTGACTTTCGATTTGTTCACTCTTACGGTCAATCGAACGAAGGGCTGTTAGGTAAAGTTCTGCATTGCGATAGAGAATCTGGAAGATAAAACGTGAGCGCATGAAGGTATAGAAATTACGCAAACGACGGTTGATAAAGACATCAAGGACAGGTAGTGGTTCCAAACACGTAGTGATAATGGTTTCCTCAGTGATGATAATACCAAGCGGTATGGTTACGTAGTAGGTGCGGTTATTTCTTTCCTCCGTGACCGGCACGTCTACGATAATCAGGGTATACTCGTCTTCAATGGTAATACGAGACATTTCTTCCGCATCGAGCGGTGCTCGAAGGTCGGCAATATCAATATCGAAGGTGTTGGCGATTTCGAGTGATTCATTTTGAGTCGGATTGACGAGATTGATCCAAGTACCCGGTTCAAGCGTATCGATCTCTTTAAATTCAGTTGTTGTAGAGAGAAAAACTTGTTTCATATCCCTTATCCTTTCTCATTTTTCAGATTTTTTCACACCGTACTATTATACTACAAAATCGGCCTTTTTCAAAATAAATCTAACAAAAATCCTGTTGCTATTGGATTTTTACTTTGTCTTGAAATGTTGATTTTTAAATTTGCTCCCCTTTTTGCTCCCCCTATAGTGCTTTTAGTGCAGTTTCGTAGAATGATACTGCTTTTTTTGCGTTCTCTTTTGAGAGGTGGCTATATATATCCATGGTCATTGATAAAGTGGAATGACCTAGGCGGTACTGGAGTTCTTTGTATGGTATTCCAGAGTTAAGCAAGAGACTAGCGTGAGTGTGACGGAATCCGTGAAATCCAATGTTAGGAACATCAGCACGCTTAAAATGTGTTTGCAATCTTCTTTTAAGTCTTGAACTGCTAGGATAGTCATGAATGAAATCAGAAAATACCACGCTTTCACGTTGCCCTATCTTCCAAGCCTCTTTAGCTTGGCGTAGTTTGTACTGTTTTAGCATGCTAACAGTCGCTTGATCTATATCTATATCCCGATAACTAGCCTTAGATTTTGGGCTATTAATTTCTAAATCACGATTTAGTGTTTTGGTAACATGTACCACGGCATTATCTAAATCTATATCAGACCAGGAAAGAGCTAAAGCTTCATTGATACGGCAACCAGTAGCCAATAGGAACTTATAGAGCGTTGTCTCATAGTAGTAACGATATCTATCGCTATCTAAATTATCGAGATAACCAAGAAACTTTTTTAGTTCTTGATTTTCAAAGTGTTTTACTTTTTTCCGCTTTGCTTTCTGAGTGTTACGAGGTAAAACAACATCACGCGCAGGATTGGACGGTATAGCCTGCATGGTTACGCCATACTGTAAGATACGTTTGTTTAAAGCGTGTATCTTGTCATAATGTAGAAAAGCCCCTTTTTCCCCTCTATTAGTCTTGTCAGCAAGTTCGTTGATAATTGACTGGATAAGTGGAGTAGTGAGCTTATCGAGCTTGTAAGCCCCAAAAATAGGCAATATATGATTATCGATTAGCTTTCTAACATTGCCTTGAGTGTTTGGCTTAACCGTATTCTTATAACTTTCTAGCCAGAGATTGGCTAATTCTTGATAGTTTTTTATGGTGCTAGCCTTTTGTCTAGTACAACCATCTTTCTGGAAAGTAATTTTTTCTTGATTGGCTTTCTGCTTAACTTCCTTTTGTGTCCGCCCCGTTACCTTAGTTTTAACTTTCTTTCCTGTTACCTGGTCAACTCCTAAATATACATTAGCACGATAGACTTTGCTACCGTCTTTTTTTATAACTTCAGTTATTTTCATGATGATAAACCTTTCTAAAATACATCAGCAGGCAAGCCATTATCAAAAAGGTTTTATATCATGCTAGGGGCTACGAGAACCCCTTATTTTTGGTTTTAAGTAGTCAGACGGTAAATAATACCAGAATAAAAAACAAGGCGGATATGGGGTTAGTATGGGTGTTTTTACATATACGGGTAAATGTTGGAAAATGTCGGATTTTCAAGAATACTGGAAAAAAGCAATTTTCTTCATTTTCTGAGTCCCTAAAAAAGGGGAAGGAAGTTGTTGATAGACAAAGTCAGCGGACTTGCTGAAGCACGCGCTTCATGATTGTTGGACATTGTGGCGCGTGGTATGCTATAGGTCGCTTTTTAACTGCAAGACTGGTATAATGATGTTGTAAATACCTAACCTTTCGCTTATTTTCAGTTAGGTACTATCAGACAAGTTGGCAGTAGCTAGCTTGTCTTTTTGTTGCTATTTTACAATTTTGCTTATTTTTGCGCTTTGGTCTGTAAAATCGGCTTTCTATTCTTCAATTTCCCCTATTTTTGCACAATAGACCATGAAAAGATGGTTGCTATTGGCGAATATGGGGTTAATTCTCTCTATATATGCCCACGACTTCGACCATCACTATATTTATCGCGTGATTTATTTGCTTTCAGATTCTTTAAGGAAATTCAATACATTTTCCATATTTTTATATTCATCTATAGATTGCATACCTTTAAAAATTGTCAAAAGTGTTTGAGAAAATGCTGAGTTCAAGTTTAAAACTTGATTTTCAAGGTATCCCAATGCTTTCTTCTCACTATCTGAGAACTTTTGTTTCGCTTTTAATTGCGCATTTAAATCAAGATAAGGTATTACAATATCTCCTAATTTTTGAGTTACATTATTTATATTTTCAGTTAAATCATTATTTTTTGCAAAATCTCTTAAAACTCTTAGTTCTTCTCTTCTTTCTTGCCTTCGTTTTTCTAGTTCTTTTACCAAATATGGTTTAGAAATTTCCGAAATTTCATCCCATTCAAAAGGGTGTTTTTCTACATCGTTACTAAACCCCAACAGATATCCAACGCTTACCCCGAAGAAGTCAGCTAGTTGCTGGGCTTTTTCTGGTTTTATTTGGCGTTCCTCGTTTTCCCATCGCAATACGGTGATTTTAGATACAGAAATTTCATCAGCTAATCCTTGTTGGGTTAGCCCTTTTTGTTTTCTCAGTTCTTTCAATCTATTCATAATTTATCACACCTTTCACAGATGATTATATCTGATTTTTAGAAAAGTATCAAGAAATGATACAAAAAATTCTAAAAAACAGTTGACAATTAACCGAAACGGATATATAATAAAACAAAAGTTATCCAAATTGGATACCGCACCCTCCAACCTTTCACACTTTCAATCTATTCATGGAGGGGGATTTTTTAGAAAGGGGGAAACCTATGAGCAAACTACGAGGCTATCGGGTTATGTTAGGACTAACTCAGCAACAGATGGCGGACAAGCTAAAAATTTCTTTGCAGTCATACAACAACAAAGAATTAGGTAAAACGCCATTCAATGACAAAGAACGTCTAGCGATTAAGTCAATGGTTGCAGAAATCAAATCAGATATAACCATAGATGAACTGTTTTATAGCTAGAAAGGCAGGCAAGCAATGAAGAGGAACTATACAAGGGTCATCGATGAAATGCGAACCACTCACGGGCTGAACTTGGTAGCTATTGGCCAACGAATAGGCATAGATCCCCGAACAGTTGGCAAGTGGGCACAGGGCAAACATAAGCCCAACAAGGAAAGCAGAAAAAGACTAAACAAGTTATACAGAGAGGTGAAGCAAGACATGACAACACAACAAAAAGGTTTATGTGATTTTTTTGGGAACTTCTATCCAAAAGGAGAACAACACAACAAAAAGGAAGTTTTGGAAGTTGTAACAACTCAACGATTCGGATCTAAATATTTTGATGTTTATGGAGACATTCAAAATCCGTTATTTGTAGCGGTAGAGGTTGCTGAGATGATTGAAATCCAAAACACCACAGATTTACTAAAACGGGTAGATGATGATGAAAAGCTGACCTATGTAATATCTAGGGCAGGTCAAAAAAGAGAAATGAATATGCTGACAGAGTTCGGAGTCTATGAAGTTTTATCGCAGTCACGCAAACCACTAGCAAAAGAGTTTAAAAAAGTGGTCAAGCACATTCTGAAAGAAATCCGACTAAATGGCTACTACATGGCTGGGGAACTGGTGGAAGAACCACAGACCACTATAAAAGCCCCTGACACGTTGGCAGAGGCAGAGCGGTATTATATCGATACACTAGCCAAAGCCATTGCAGAGGCTCAGAATATGGACGACAAGAGCCGTCTGACAAGCAAGTTAACCCGATTCATGCAGGAGGTAGAACCACAATGGAACTAGTCTACATGGACGGAAAGAAAGAGCCTTATACACTGAGCAGTATTGTGGCAGAATGTGCAGAAATCAAGCACAGACATTTGAAGATTTTGCTGAATAAGCACCGCGAGGACTTTGAAAGCTTCGGAAAGGTGCAATTTAAAATTTCACCTTCAGAAAGTGGGCAAAATGTACGGGACTATATTTTAAATGAACAACAAGCAACATTGCTGATCATTTACTTACGAAATACTGAACCTGTACGGCAGTTCAAAATGAACCTAGTCAAAGCCTTCTTTGAAATGCGTGAGGAGCTTTCTAAGTTTCGTATGCAGAGGGCGCTAGAAAAGCCAAAAAGAAAAACACTGCATGACAGTATAGAGACTTGGAGGAATGCACCCAAACATGCACACAGCACCATGAACAACTTGCTACTGAAAGCAGTAACTGACAGGAACGCTAAGCAGTTAAGGGAAGAACGTGGGGGCTATAATGGCATCGATAGCTTGACCAGTGACGAGCTAGAGCAATACCAGGCATTTGAGGATATGGTAATAGCCATGATTGGCTTGAATATGAGTTATCAGGAAATCAAAGCTATGGCATTCAGAAATAAAAAAACACGCCAAAGAAGCGCGTGAGAGCAACAAAAAAGGCTTACCGAGACCAATCAGCAAAGCCTTTCACACTAACACTAAAACGAATTTAACAAAAAGCAGGCAAGCTATTATCAAAGAGGTTTTAGTAAAGATTTATACCTAGATTATAGCATATTTAGGGCAATTTGACCATACGGAGAGCGCCAACTCTTAAAACTGGTACTTTCTCACGCTTTCAATTTGGCGACTCAGAGCGTGAGGATTAACGTTATAAGAAACAACTCAAAAATCCCCACACTCTCCGACGGCAATCTTGAGTGTGAGGATATCCTGGATAGTAAACGACAATTAAAAGGCCAACGGAGGAAAAAACAATGACAAAAGAAGATTTGAGAAATATTTTAGATGAACTAGATAACTTAACTTTAGGACTTAACACCGCTGAAAACGCCTTGGACGCTACTTTTCACTTTTTCAATAAAAATATAAGCACCAAAGAGAAGACTATGCTTTTAACCTTGGAATACGACACACAGAGCGCCATTTTTAATCTCGCTTATGATTGTCTTATAAAAACAAGAGAAAGTCTAAACGAGGCTATCGGGATGTACCAAAGAGAATTGGAGCAAGAGAAAGATGAAAATAGATAATATAACACTGGAGATTGAGGACTTATACGGAACTGGTTTATATCGTCATGCTGAGGAATTGGAACGAATCCGTAAAAGCTATGCCCTAGATGGAAGTGAAACATATCATGAAGTAGATAAAAAATACAAGGGTATTTTAAGGGAGATAGATCTTTTAGTGGTATCAACCAATGGTGAAGCATCCGAATGGAAAAAAGTAACAGAAAGCCATGATGAACTTATCAGGGCGAACATCCATAACTTGCTATATCGGTTGGATGGTGTTGATTTTAGGGTATCTATTGGGAAACATTTCCAAAGGGTAGGACGTTTTTTAAATACCAGATACACAGTATTAGAGCAAGCTTTATATAAGACCATGAAAACTATAAACCATAAAGCAACTTACATGGCAGTTAATGAGTATGTGCTGGAGTTGATAAAGCAAGACTTGGCAAGATTGGAAAATGAAGAGGATAGCTTGCTTTATAAGATGGCTAAGGAATGGAGAGAAGAGCAATGAATGAACTTGATTTAAGCAATACACAGGCAGTTTTTGTTACCGTGGTACTGATTGGCTTACTGCTTTATCTAAACCATCGAGACCGTAAAAAAAGCGCCCAATTTGAGCGAGAAAACCAACAGACGATAGAAACACCTAGCGAGGATTTAAACCCTGATTATGGGCGATATATCCAGCTTGCAGGGGTCAATGTATGGGGAGGAACTGAATGAGTCTATCAGAGAATGACAAACGAGTATTAAGACTAATCAAGGTAGGGGCTGAGAACTCCATAACAGGGGCAGAAATCAGCCTTATAACTAAGCTAACAGAAAGAACAGTACGTGACATCATCAAGCGCCTAGTAGTCAAGCATAACATCCCTATTGTGGGGGTTAGATGTGGTATTTTTAGTGGGTACTTTATCCCAGCGAATAAAGGCGAACTACTAGATGGCGCTAAGGCATTTTACAACCAAGTACAGGAGGAGAGCAAGCGACTAGCAGTGTTGATGAACAGCGACCTAGAAAGCTACAAAGAAACCTTGAAGGAGGTGGGCGGATATGTTTAGCCTAAGCCGAGAAAGTGAGCAAGACTTAGCGCATGGCATTCTGGAGGTAGTGGAAAGATACCTTGAAGCGCGTGACAGACTCAAACCACGACTGACAGGCTTAATATCAGCTCAGGAAGTCATGGACGAGTTAGATATAAAATATTTGACGCTCCAAAAGTGGGAAAAAGCAGGGCTAAGACGATACCAGCCCCCACTAGAAGATACTAGGAAAATCTATTACAAAGTTACGGACATCTGGAAGTTTCTGGGGGTGGAGAATGGCAAAAACTAAAATATATTTTTGGCTAAAAATTGATAAGAAATTTTTTGATAATATTTTTATCAAGAGACTAAAAACGGTACCTGGTGGGTACACTATGACGGTGATTTATATTAGGCTCATGCTAGAGAGCTTAGAAAGTGACTGTATTTTATACTATGAGGGTTACTTTGACAATCTCAAGGAAGAGTTAGCCCTAAAATTAGACGTATCGGAAGATGATATAGATATGACCATGGCATACTTTACTAAGTGTGGTCTAATACAAGTTGATGAAGATAAAAACGCAGAACTACCGCAGGCAAAAGCCTTGGTACAGCAGGAAACCAACCAAGCAGCATACATGCGAGAATATCGGAAACAGCAACGAGAACAAAAGGAAAATCTTACAATGTCATCTGACAATCTTACATTGTTAACTACATGTAAGACAGAGATAGAGATAGAGAAAGAGTTAGAGGTAGAAGTAGATAAAGAACAATCACCCACACCCTCTACCCTCAATCAAGACTTTATAAATATCTATAAATCTTTTGAAGCTGAGATAGGTAAAGCATTATCACCGTTACAGATTCAAGACTTGCAGTATATGCTAGAAGATTTTAGCCCCGAGCTTATTCATGAGGCGTTAAAAGAGGCTGTCAGTCAGGGAAAAGCTAACTTTGCATATATCAAGGCAATTCTTAACCGTTGGAAACAGGACAACTTATTGACGGTTGAACTTGTTAGAAATAGCTTTGCAGTGCGTGAAGCTAGGAAACAATCTCCTAAGCAAGCGGAGCCTGTTAACCGTGAGGAATGGCTTAAAACACGAACAGAAGAAAACCCATTCTAGGAGGTGGAGCCATGGAAAATAATTTTGAGCAATATAACAACAGGAAAATTAGCGACAAAGTGTGTGAAATACACAAAGTCAATTATTGGAAAATATCCACACCGATAAGAGGCAGTAAGGAACGAAGTATACAAGAGTTTTGTCCTGAATGCACAAAGGAACTAATAGAGAGACAGGATAGGGAAGGAGTAGATAATAGCTTGAATGCTGAGATCTACCTAAAGACCTATAATGTACTTATGCGAGATAGTACAATCCCTAGAGAGCTTAAAGAGGCTAGCTTTGAGAATTTCATAGCTGAAACAGCCGAGGAAAAGCAACTATTAGCATTTGCTAGGGAGCAGGTAGATAAATACCTGGACGGTGTGACAGGGAATACCCTTTTTACAGGATCTACAGGCATAGGGAAAAGCCATTTGAGCGTAGCTATTGCTAAAGCTATAAACGAGGGCTACAAGGCCAAAGGAGAGCCTAAAAGCGTGTTATTTGTCAATCTAACAGAAATCCTTAGACGAGTTAGAGAGAGCTTTAACTCTCCTACTAGTCTAGAGGGGTACTACTCAAGAATGCTAAAAGAGGTTGATTACCTGGTACTTGATGATTTAGGTATAAAATCGGACAACGCTAGTAGTAAAGGTAAATCATTCTGGGAAGAAGAGTTTATTTTTGATATTCTCAGTAATCGAGACAAGACTATTATTACTACAAATTTGAGTAACTCAGAAATTACTAGTATGTATAGTGACAGAGTGGCCAGCCGTGTTAGAACAGGCCTAGAGGGTAATTTTTTCAAGTCATTTACTATCAAGGATAAGCGATACTCAATTAAAAGATTGAAAGAAAAACAACATGACATTACAACTTTTTAAGTATACTGAACGATATTGGAACAAAGAAGATTTTGAGAAAGAGGTCAACGACTTCATGGCGACTGTTGAAGTGGTGGATATTAAAATCTCTGGTAATACCACCAGTGAACCGTTCGCTTCGGTGGCTGTCGTATTGGTATTGTACAGATAACAAAATGGGGTAGATAGTACCGACCCCCTTGCAATGGTGTAACTACTAGTGACACCCTTAAAACAGAAAGAGGAAAAACAACATGACATTAAAAACATTTTCAGATAAAGCCAAAACATTTACTTTCACTTACGAATTTAAAGACCTAGATACTGCTATGGTAGCAGGTCACGCGCTACTGGGATATATGACTGGGACTTATGAAGTACCATCTATTTCAATAACTCACAAGGATAAAGGGACGCTTGTCGCTGAGTATGTGGAGGATAAGAAACTAAACAAGACCTTCAAGCGTATTTGTGACAGTTTTAAAGACTACTACAACCAACCAGTGGACGATGAAGCATTTGAGGAACGTTACAAACGGGAGCGCGTGCTTCAACTCAAAGAGTCAGAGGACTTTGAAAGTTTACTGAATAAGGTCACAAACTACGAGCTGGAACTATTAGACTATGCTGATCGCTTGCTTTCTGATAAGCCTATTCCTATGGACTCTATGACTGCTTTTGGTACGCTGGAAAAGCTAGGCGATGAAAGTATTAGCCTACTCCAAAAGTTGGACGTAGAGGGCGAATATAAAGGCCTTGCTGGTTATACAGAGCATTTGAAGTAGAACACAGGGGAGCAATCCCCTTTTTGCTATCAAGTCAATAGTTTTGGGTTTTTCCATATAGGGGGAAATAATGAAGCGGTTAGCAATAGAAACAATCACTAAACCAATGAAGCTGAGAGGAATATCTAAGGGTATAGCTGAGTTGGACGGTCAACGTTTAGAGATTGATTTGGATAATTTAATGATTGATTTTGGTGGAGAGTCATTTGAATTAGACAGAATGGCAGGAACTAAGGGAGGTAATCGCTATTTCTTTCTTTGCCCTGATTGTGGTAGACGGTGCAGGTTGCTTTATAAACGGTATTTATATTTTAGTTGCGGTACTTGTCTAGATATCCACAAGAGCACTCTGAACCGCAGTAAAACGGATTGCCAATATTACTGGGAGCTTGCGCTTAGGGAAGCTAGAAAGGTAGAACCAGGGTGGAGTCCTAGACGTGGTGGATATATGTTTGATAGTTTCCCTGAAAGACCAAAGTATATGAAGCGTGACAGGTATCATAAGCACTATAAGAAGTTTTTGAAGTATACTAAAAAAGGGGATAGATTTTGGCTGAATGGTTCGAGATTGTGAGACAATATGAAGTAGTGTGTAATTTACCAAACGAACACCGTATAAGGGGGAAATATGGAGCGCGATAGCCAAGGGAGGTTTTTGCCGGGCAATCAAGTAGCAAAAGGCAACAAGGGCAATAGAAAGCCCAAATATGGCAATAGCAACGCTTTGAAGCATGGACTACGCAGAGGATATACTGGACTGTTACCAAGCCGAGAAGGTGGGGTATCTATATATAAAAATGGTGCATATCTTGGAACACTACCAGACAAGTATTTTAACCATTCTGAAGATGGAGCGCTTTGGGTAGATTATAGCGCGTGTCAGTATCTTGTATTAGTTTGTGGCTTGCCTGAAAGTATGTTTAGCGAACCAGAGGAATGGTAAGGGTGTATATACTTGAACTCCGAGCGAACGCCGAGAAAGTGGCTATATCCCCCTATCATTTATCAAGCAGATAAGAGCAATAAAAACCCTCCTTAACTCCCTGAGAAATGACAAGCAGATAAGCGAAGTTTTTAGCCCTCTTATTTCGGATCTACTCCTTGCAGAATGATAGGCAGATAAGGACGACAATAAGCCTTCTTAATTGCTTGCAGAATGACAAGGAGATAAGAGAGATAAAAACGTCCCTTAATTGCCTATCAAATGGAATGGAGAATAGGCTTGAACTAAGAGCGAACATAGAGAAAACGAAAAAAGCCAAGGCGCTCCGCCTCAGCTATAATCTCAATAATATTATATCACACAGGAGACCAAGGCATGACACCAGAGCAGGTAAAAGAAAAACTAGAGGGCGTTAAGTGGATCAATAAAGAAATAGAAGGCTTATATTTGGAGCTTGCAGCTTTAGAAAGTGGTATTATCAAAAAGCAAGAACTGAGCACTACTAGAGTACAAACAAGCAGGGTAAATACAGCAGAGAATAACCTTATAAGCGTTCTAAAACTAAAAGAGGACACTTTACAGAGAATTGAGCGACTTACTGAAGAGAGAATGGAAATATCTAGGCTGATCGATAAGCTGGCCAATCCGCTTGAGCGTTCTGTTCTCAGGCTGTTCTACTTGAATATTCTTGACGCTTGGCAAGTTGCTGAGGAAATAGGTGTATCTACAGCCTCGGTATATCGAGTAAGGCAAAAAGCCATAGAACACTTAGCAAATGTGGGGTAATAGGTGAGCACAAAAAAACGCCTAGAACAATCTAAGCGCTAAAGAGTAGTGGACGGTGTGCCTGTCCCGTCATCTCATACTATGAAGTTGCGTAGCGACACTATCATCTCTACCTCACTTCTCTTTAGACTAATTATACCACAAAGGAGCGAACTAATGGAGCTGGATAAGTTTAAAACGATGATGAAAGTGAGAGAGCGGATGACTTACTTTCTACGTTTCCAGAGAATGGCAGGAAGTGAAAACCAAGTTACAATAGATGAAGAGGCTTGGAAACTTGTCTTACCTGACCAGTGGAATTTGACTAGCAAGCATGAAAAGGCAATCTGTGAGGGGTTGGAAATATTCGCCCATGACATCAACAGCATAGAGAACAAGCGAGCCAGAAAATACTTTATTATCCATTATTGCTATATGAGAAAGAAAACTATGAGCGAATGCGTAGAAATGGCAGGTACTAGCTCCACTAGCTACCACCGATATAAACAGATAGCCGTCTTAAACTTTGCGAGAATCCACCAGAACGGAGAGCTAGAAGCATATAAGTAGGCGTCGGTGGTGTTTTGTTGAGAAATGTTGAGATTTAAGTGAGGGGGGATGACATGATTGAAGATTTTTTTGATTGATTTGGAGAATATCCAATTAGAGGATATGGAGATAGATTTAAACATGGATATAGACATCGATTTAAACATAGATTTTGACCTTGATGGTTTAGATTTAACCTTACCACAAGAGTTAGAAGCATAAATGTTGGCAAATGTAGGCGTAGGCTTCATATTCGCCCCCTATTTTGCTTTGTTTCGTACTGGACAACTAAAACACCATGGATAAACTAGAAGCCCTCAGAAACGAATCTGGGGGCTTTTGTGAGGTTATGAAAAACAAGTGTAAAAATACGTGTTATATGTTGACAAGTGTTTTAAACAAGTGTATAATATAATTAAAGATACGGAAAGGAGAAATCGATGACCGAAAGAGAACTAAAGAAACTTGCTAAGAAAAAAGGGTTTATCAAAACAGCTTTTGGTAAAGGTTCGCATGAAGTTTGGAAGCATCCAGACGGAAGAACGGTAACGATACCTAAACCAAAAGAAAACGACTATAGACCTGGAACACTTGGCAAGATTTTGAAAGTACTGGAAGGGGAGTAAAAAACTCCCTCCCCTATATTGGGGCGGTCATTGGTTATTATCAGATTATGAAATACACCTACTTGGCACTATTTGAAGTGGATAAAGAAAACGGCGGTTATACAATCACATTCCCCGATTTTCAAGGAGCAATTAGCGAGGCTGACACCTTAAACGAGGCAATTTATAACGCCCGTGAGGTGCTAGAAATCTATACAATCATGTTTGAAGATGAAGGTAAAGAATTCCCAGAACCTTCTAGTTTTAAGGCTTTGGCTAGTCAACTTGGCAGTGATGAGGATATTCTGCAAGCTATCTCAGTAGATACGGAACTAGTTAGAGAGCGCGAACGTTCTAAGGTTGTCAATAAAACTGTAACCCTCCCTAGTTGGTTGGTTGAAGTTGGTAAAGAAAATAAAATCAATTTCAGTCAGCTGCTACAAAAAGCAATCAGGGAAGAATTACAGGTATAACGTCATAAAGTACGTACTTCATGGTATAATATACCTATCAGCGATAAAAAAAGCACGTTTGACCGTGCTAGTTTCTTGCCTGCTGAACTCGTCAAATCTTAGCCCTTTTGTGGGGCTTTTTTTGCTCCCCTTTTTGCGTACTTTGGGGGAGCAAGTAGTAAAAAGTAATATTAGTATTTTTTGTTTAAAAGCGCGTGATATAAGGGTTAGGGAGCCCTAAGGAAACATAAAATAAGAAGTTTTTTATTATACTACAAAATCGGCCTTTTGGGTAATAGAATCTCACTTTTTTTGGTATAATGGTAAGTAATAATGGACTAGAAAGAACAAAGATGCAAGATAAAATTGTCATTCATGGGGCGCGTGCCCATAATTTAAAAAATATTGATGTGGAGATTCCGCGAGACAAGTTGGTTGTCGTGACTGGCTTGTCAGGTTCAGGGAAGTCCAGTCTGGCTTTTGATACCCTCTATGCGGAGGGACAACGTCGCTATGTAGAGAGTTTGTCCGCCTACGCTCGTCAGTTCTTGGGAAATATGGAAAAACCAGATGTAGATGCTATTGATGGTCTCAGCCCAGCTATTTCCATCGACCAGAAAACGACTAGCAAAAACCCTCGTTCGACGGTGGGAACAACGACTGAAATCAATGACTATCTGCGTCTTCTCTACGCACGTGTGGGGACGCCTTACTGTATCAAGGGGCATGGAGCTATCAAGGCTTCTTCGGTGGAGCAAATCGTTGATAAGGTTTTGGAGTTACCTGAACGCCAGCGCTTGCAGATTTTGGCCCCTGTCATCCGCAAGAAAAAAGGTCAACATAAGAGTGTTATCGAGAAGGTTCAGAAAGATGGGTATGTCCGTGTCCGTGTGGATGGGGAAGTCTATGATGTGACCGAAGTGCCAGACTTGTCCAAGAGCAAGCAACACAATATCGATGTCGTGGTTGACCGTATTGTCATCAAGGAGGGCATTCGTAGTCGTCTCTTTGATTCCATTGAGGCTGCCCTTCGTATCGCAGAAGGCTATGTCATTATCGACACTATGGACGATTCGGAGTTGCTCTTCTCTGAGCATTATGCCTGCCCAGTTTGTGGATTTACTGTTCCAGAGTTAGAGCCACGTCTCTTCTCCTTCAATGCTCCTTTTGGCTCTTGTAGTGAGTGTGACGGTTTGGGCATCAAGTTGGAGGTGGATACTGATTTGGTAGTGCCAGACGCCAGCAAGACCTTACGTGAGGGAGCGCTAGCACCTTGGAATCCTATCTCATCCAACTACTATCCAAACATGCTAGAGCAGGCTATGACGACCTTTGGAGTGGATATGGATAAGCCTTTTGAGGACTTGTCAGAAGAAGATAAAAACTTGATTCTATACGGCTCAGATGGCAAGGAATTCCATTTCCACTATGAGAATGAATTTGGTGGCGTGCGCGATATCGACATTCCGTTTGAGGGAGTTATCAATAATATCAAACGTCGTTACCATGAAACCAATAGCGATTACACTCGCACTCAGATGCGTCTCTACATGAATGAGCTGACCTGCGGAACCTGTCAAGGCTATCGTCTCAATGACCAGGCCTTGTCTGTCCGTGTGGGCGGCCAGCAAGGGCCACATATTGGAGAAATCTCAGACCTGTCTATCGCTGACCACTTGGACTTGGTGAGCCAGCTGACCTTGTCTGAAAATGAAGCCATCATTGCTCGTCCCATTCTCAAGGAAATCAAGGATCGTTTGACCTTCCTTAATAATGTGGGTCTTAACTATCTGACTCTGTCACGTTCAGCAGGAACTCTTTCAGGTGGGGAAAGCCAGCGTATTCGCTTGGCAACCCAGATTGGTTCTAACCTATCAGGCGTCCTCTATATATTGGATGAGCCGTCAATCGGTCTCCACCAGAGGGATAATGACCGTCTCATTGCCAGTCTCAAAAAGATGCGTGACTTGGGCAATACTCTCATCGTGGTGGAACACGACGAAGATACCATGCGTGAGGCTGATTATCTGATTGACGTTGGTCCCGGTGCCGGTGTTTTTGGTGGGGAGATTGTTGCCGCAGGTACGCCCAAACAGGTGGCTCGCAACAGTAAGTCTATCACAGGCCAGTACTTGTCAGGCAAACGTGCCATTCCAGTACCAGAAGAGCGACGTGTCGGAAATGGTCGTTTTATCGAAGTGACAGGAGCGCGAGAGAACAACTTGCAAAATGTTACTGCTCGCTTCCCACTAGGAAAATTCATCGCAGTGACAGGGGTGTCGGGCTCAGGCAAGTCTACCTTGATCAACAGCATCCTCAAAAAAGCCATTGCCCAGAAGCTCAACCGTAATTCAGACAAGCCTGGTAAATTTAAGACTATTACAGGGATTGAGCATGTAGACCGATTGATTGACATTGACCAGAGCCCTATCGGACGAACGCCAAGGTCTAACCCTGCTACCTATACAGGAGTTTTTGACGATATACGTGACCTTTTTGCCCAGACAAACGAAGCCAAGATTCGAGGCTACAAGAAGGGTCGTTTCAGTTTCAACGTCAAGGGTGGTCGCTGTGAAGCCTGTTCAGGCGATGGGATCATCAAGATTGAGATGTACTTCTTGCCAGATGTTTATGTGGCTTGTGAAGTTTGCCACGGAACCCGTTACAACAGTGAAACCCTAGAAGTCCACTACAAGGAAAAAAATATCTCGCAGGTCTTGGATATGACCGTCAACGATGCGGTAGAATTCTTCCAACACATTCCAAAGATTCAGCGCAAACTTCAGACCATCAAGGATGTGGGACTGGGATATGTGACGCTAGGGCAACCAGCTACCACCCTTTCTGGAGGAGAAGCCCAGCGTATGAAGTTGGCTAGTGAACTTCACAAACGATCGACAGGAAAATCTTTCTATATTCTGGATGAGCCGACGACAGGTCTTCATACCGAGGATATTGCTCGCTTGCTTAAGGTTTTAGCTCGCTTTGTAGACGACGGTAATACAGTCCTTGTTATTGAGCACAATCTGGATGTTATTAAGACTGCAGACCATATTATTGACTTGGGACCTGAGGGCGGTGTCGGTGGTGGAACCATCATCGCAACAGGAACTCCAGAAGAAGTAGCGACCAATGAAGCCAGCTACACAGGACAGTATTTGAAAGGAAAGTTACATCATGAATAAACGTGTACAAGCATTTCTAGCTAAAATGCAAGAAAAAGAACTAGATGGTATCATCATCAATAACCTTAAAAACGTCTATTACCTGACTGGTTTTTGGGGCTCAAACGGAACAGTCTTTATCAGCCGTGACCGTCAGGTCTTGGTGACAGACTCTCGCTATATCATTGCAGCCAAGCAAGAAACCAGTGGTTTTGAGATTGTGGCTGACCGTGATGAATTGGCTGTCATTACAGGAATTGTTAAGGACATGGGCTTATCTCGAATCGGTTTTGAAGATGAGATTTCAGTCTCTTATTATCATCGTATGCAGGCCGCCTTTGAAGGAATTGACTTGCTTCCACAAACTCAGTTTGTCGAAGGTCTTCGAATGATTAAGGATGAAGCGGAGATTGCAGCTATTCGTAAGGCTTGTTCTATCTCAGACCAAGCTTTCCGCGATGCGCTTGACTTTATCAAACCAGGAAAGACAGAGATTGAAATAGCCAACTTCCTTGACTTCCGTATGCGTGAGTTGGGAGCATCTGGCTTATCTTTTGACACTATCCTAGCTAGCGGTATCAACTCTTCCAAACCCCATGCCCATCCTATGCACAAACCAGTGGAGCTAGGAGAAGCTATTACCATGGACTTCGGTTGCCTCTACGACCACTATGTCAGTGATATGACACGGACTATCTATCTGGGGCATGTCAGCGACGAGCAAGCAGAGATTTACAATACAGTTCTAAAAGCTAACCAAGCCTTGATTGAACAGGCTAAGGCTGGCTTAGGTTTCCGTGACTTTGACAAAATTCCTCGTGATATTATCATCGAGGCAGGCTATGGTGACTACTTTACCCACGGTATCGGACACGGTATTGGACTGGATATCCATGAAGAGCCTTACTTTAGCCAAACTTCTACAGAAACTATTAAGGCAGGTATGGCCTTGACCGATGAACCAGGTATCTATATCGAAGGCAAATATGGCGTTCGTATCGAGGATGATATCCTGATTACAGAGACAGGTTGTGAATTATTGACCCTAGCTCCAAAAGAGTTGATAGTCATTTAGTTGTTTGTCAAGAAAAAAGTACGAAAATGACGAAAAAAGTCAAAAAAAATTAAAAATAGGTCGCAAGTCGGATGTTTTTTATGGTATAATAGACTAAACTGATAGTAACATGTAGCGAAAGGGGTAGGTACATGATTAAAATTTATACAGTCTCAAGTTGTACTAGCTGTAAAAAAGCAAAAACCTGGCTTAATGCCCACCAGTTAAGTTATAAAGAACAAAACCTTGGTAAAGAAGGAATTACGCGAGAAGAATTACTGGATATTCTAACCAAAACAGATAACGGAATAGCCAGTATCGTCTCATCTAAAAATCGCTATGCCAAAGCCCTTGGAGTGGATATTGAAGATTTGAGTGTTAACGAAGTCCTCAATCTGATTATGGAAACACCTAGAATTTTAAAGAGCCCAATCCTTGTAGATGAAAAACGCCTGCAAGTTGGCTATAAGGAAGACGATATTCGTGCCTTCCTACCACGCTCTGTCCGTAATGTAGAAAATGCAGAAGCACGTTTGCGTGCAGCTCTATAAACATCAAGGCTGGGAGCAATTCCCAGTCTTATTCTATTTTAATTTCAAAAAGAAAGAAGAAAGAAATGAAAAAAATAGTTCTTGTTAGTCTAGCTTTCCTTTTTGTCCTGGTTGGTTGCGGACAGAAAAAAGAAACTGGACCAGCTACAAAAACAGAAAAAGATACGCTTCAGTCGGCATTGCCAGTTATTGAAAATGCTGAGAAGAATACAGTTGTAACCAAGACTTTGGTCTTGCCCAAGTCAGATGATGGTAGCCAGCAGATCCAAACCATTACTTACAAAGACAAGATTTTTTTGAGTCTAACTATCCAACAAAAGCGTCCAGTCTCAGATGAGCTGAAGACCTACATTGACCAACATGGAGTGGAGGAAACTCAAAAAGCTCTTCTCGAGGCGGAAGAGAAAGACGACTCCATCATAGAAGCTCGTAAATTAGCAGGATTTAAGCTTGAAACAAAACTATTGAGTGCAACAGAACTTCAAACAACGACTGGTTTTGATTTTCAAGTTTTGGATGTCAAGAAGGCTTCTCAGTTAGAATATTTGAAGAATATTGGCTTAGAAAATCTTTTGAAGAATGAACCAAGCAAATATATTTCAGACAGATTGGCAAATGGTGCGACAGAACAATAGAAAATCCAAATAAATAAACTGCCTGAATTGTAGAAGGTAAGGAATTATGCTATAATGGTACTATTCTAAGGAAAGAGGGTGTTAGAATGGGATTTACTGAAGAAACCGTACGTTTTAAATTGGACGATTCCAATAAAAAAGAAATTAGCGAAACTTTGACAGATGTTTATGCTTCGTTGAACGATAAGGGCTACAACCCAATTAACCAAATCGTAGGTTACGTATTGAGTGGAGACCCTGCCTACGTTCCTCGTTATAATAATGCACGAAATCAAATCCGTAAGTATGAGCGTGATGAAATCGTTGAGGAATTGGTTCGCTACTACCTTAAAGGACAAGGAGTCGATCTGTAACCTATGAGAATTATGGGATTGGACGTCGGTTCAAAAACGGTAGGGGTGGCCATTAGCGATCCGCTCGGTTTTACAGCTCAAGGGCTTGAAATCATCCAAATCAATGAGGAGCAAGGCCAATTTGGTTTTGACCGCGTTAAGGAGCTGGTTGATACTTACAAGGTGGAACGATTTGTAGTGGGCCTGCCTAAAAACATGAACAATACAAGCGGACCGCGCGTAGAAGCTAGTCAAGCCTACGGAGCAAAGCTAGAAGAGTTTTTTGGTTTACCAGTAGACTATCAGGATGAACGCTTGACAACAGTGGCTGCTGAGCGTATGTTGATTGAACAAGCAGATATCAGTCGCAATAAGCGCAAGAAAGTCATTGATAAGTTAGCAGCTCAGCTGATTTTACAAAATTATTTAGATAGAAAATTTTAATATAAAGGAGAGGATATGTCACACGATCATAACCACGACCACGAAGAACGTGAACTAATCACACTAGTAGATGAGCAAGGAAATGAAACCTTGTTTGAAATCCTTTTGACAATTGATGGAAAAGAAGAATTTGGTAAAAACTATGTTCTTCTAGTACCAGTTAACGCAGAAGAAGACGAAGACGGACAAGTTGAAATCCAAGCTTACTCATTCATCGAAAACGAAGATGGAACAGAAGGCGAATTGCAACCAATCCCAGAAGACTCAGAAGACGAATGGAACATGATTGAAGAAGTCTTCAACAGCTTTATGGAGGAGTAAAAACGTCCGGGGGACGTTTTTAGCCCTGCGCTAGAAATTAGAAACGCAGGTAGTCTGGGAGACTGTATCAGCCCAACTCCCAGAAATGGGGAAGAGTTGGAACGTCCTGTGGATGTTTTAGCCCAAGTTAATATTCATAGTTGTTAGTGATTAGCTAACCAGGTGAGAGGTCGGGACGAAAATCCTGACCTCATTTTTTGTTATCTACGGAATTTTGCTAGATAGTTGATTAGACTTTTGTCAAGGAGATGTGTATGTTTGAAGTAGGAGAATGGCTTTATAGTCGGATTGGTTTGAATTTTCGATCAGGTTTAGGCCGAATACAGCAAGCGGTGGATTTGTTAGGGAATCCAGAGAAGTCTTATCCTATTATCCATGTAACAGGGACTAATGGGAAAGGATCTACCATTGCTTTTATGAGGGAGTTATTTATGGGGCATGGCAAAAAAGTCGCGACCTTTACCTCCCCTCATATCGTCTCTATCAATGATCGAATCTGCATTAATGGGCAATCTATAGCAGACACAGACTTTATCCGTTTGGCTGAGCAGGTCAAGGAGATGGAGAAAACGCTTCTGCAAACCCATGATCAGTTGTCCTTTTTTGAACTGCTGACCTTGATTGCTTTTCTTTATTTTAGAGAGCAAGAAGTGGATTTGGTTTTACTAGAAGTGGGAATTGGCGGCTTACTTGACACGACCAATGTGGTAACTGGAGAGCTTGCTGTTATCACCTCCATTGGGCTTGACCATCAGGAAACCTTGGGTGATAGTCTGGAAGCAATCGCAGAGCAGAAAGCTGGTATTTTCAAGGCTGGTAAGAAGGCAGTGATTGCGAAATTGCCTCCAGAAGCTAGGCTTGTCTGTCAGAAAAAAGCAGACTCTTTAGCTGTTGATCTTTATCAGGCAGGTCAAGATTTTTCAATGCTGAATGGTAATTTTTCAAGCTCTTTACTAAATCTTTCACAGCTGAACATAGGCTTAGAAGGAGCTTATCAGCAGGAAAATGCGGCCTTGGCGTTGCAAGCATTTCTTCTCTTTATGGGAGAAGGAAAGGAAGTTGTTTATGAGCAGGTTGTAAGACAGGCTTTGGAGAAGACCCATTGGGCTGGACGTTTGGAGCGTATTCGCCCACAGATTTACTTGGATGGTGCTCATAACCTCCCTGCCTTGACTCGCTTGGTTGAGTTTATCAAAGAAAAAGAGCAGGAAGCCTATCGTCCTCAAATCCTATTTGGAGCCTTGAAACGGAAGGATTATCAAGGGATGTTGGGTTATCTGACTGAAAATTTACCTCAGGTGGAACTCAAGGTGACTGGCTTTGACTATCAAGGTTCTTTGGATGAGACAGATGTAACAGGTTACGATATAGTTTCTTCTTACCGAGAATTTATCAGCAGTTTCGAAGAAAAAGCCGATACGCAGGACTTGTTATTCATTACAGGGTCTCTCTATTTTATCTCAGAAGTACGGAGCTACCTGCTGGGGCATGAACAGATAAATTGACCACCTTTTTTGAACTTGTTATACTAGGGGAATTGCTGGTTAGAGAAAATTTCTCTAAATTGGTAGCAGAAAGGAAATCCATCATGAAATTAACAAGATTCACACGTTCTCTTGCTTCTCTAGCAAGTCTTAGTCTCTTAGTAGCTTGTTCACAAAGAGCTCAACAGATTCAACAACCAGCAGCTCAAGCGCAAACACAACAAACTCAGCAATCACAACCTACTGCTTCATCGTCTACAGAAAATACAAACCAGGTAGCAACAAGTTCTTCATAAAATGCACCTGAGGCTCAACCGACTGATATTGATGGGACTTATACAGGCCAAGATGACGGAGACCGTATCACTTTAGTGGTCACTGGAACGACTGGTACATGGACTGAGCTCGAATCTGACGGGGATCAGAAAGTCAAACAGGTCACATTTGATGCAGCAAATCAACGCATGATTATTGGCGATGATGTCAAAATTTACACTGTAAACGGTAATCAAATCGTCGTAGACGATATGGATAGAGACCCATCGGACCAAATCGTTTTAACTAAATAAGACTATGCAAGTAGGAAGGGCTGGATTTTTCAGCCTTTTTACTTTTACCTAGAAAATAATCATAAATACTTGCCTTCTATCGAATACCTGGGTTATACTAGTATCAATTACTTGTTTTTAGCATTCAAAATATCAAGGAGGGGATATGAAATATAGAAAATTTCAATTATTGATGTCCAAGTATGGCTTTAGTCTTTCGATTATGCTACTTGAACTTTGTCTTGTTTTTGGTATCTTTCTTTATTTAGGACGCATGGCTCCCATTTTATGGATTACTGTCCTCATTCTACTGAGTATCATCACAATCATTTCGATAGTCAACCGTAATACGACTCCTGAGAATAAGGTAACCTGGTTGTTAGTAGCCTTTGTGCCAGTATTTGGCCCCTTGCTCTATCTGATGTTTGGTGAGAGGCGATTGTCCAAAAAAGAAATCAAACAACTGAAGAAGCTAGGCTCCATGCATTTCCAAGAAGCAAATAGCCAGCTACTAAAAGAGGAATTAAAAGAAAGTGACAAGGCGGCATATGGTGTCATCAAGTCCTTATTGAGTATGGATACCAATGCTGATGTCTATGATCAAACTGCCTCTACATTTTTTTCTAACGGAGAAGCTATGTGGAAAAAGATGGTAGAAGATCTCAAAAAGGCTGAGAAATTTATCTTCTTGGAATATTACATTATAGAAGAAGGTTTGATGTGGAATCGTATTTTAGAAATCTTGGAGCAAAAAGTTGCTCAAGGCATTGAAGTTAAACTGCTCTATGACGATATTGGCTGTATGGCTACTTTAACAGGAGATTATGCACATCGACTTCGTCAGCTGGGCATCGAGGCCCATAAATTCAATAAAGTTATTCCTCGTTTGACAGTGGCCTATAATAACAGAGATCATAGAAAAATATTGATTATTGATGGTCAGATAGCTTATACAGGAGGCATTAACTTAGCCGATGAGTACATTAACCATGTCGAGAGATTTGGTTATTGGAAGGATAGTGGAATTCGCTTAGACGGACTAGCAGTAAAAGCCCTAACACGCTTGTTTTTAACCACTTGGTACATCAATCGAGGAGAGATTAGTGATTTTGATCAATATCATTTAGAAAATCATTCTATCCCAAGTGACGGTTTAACCATTCCATACGGAAGTGGACCCAAGCCAATTTTTCGAACGCAGGTAGGGAAAAAGGTTTATCAGAGTTTGATCAATCAAGCAACGGAATCGGTCTATATTACGACACCTTATTTGATCATAGACTATGATTTAACGGAGACAATCAAAAATGCTGCTATGAGAGGGGTCGATGTTCGGATTGTCACCCCTTACATACCAGATAAGAAGTTCATTCAGTTAGTCACAAGAGGCGCTTATCCAGACCTTCTTTCTGCTGGTGTTCGAATTTATGAGTATAGTCCAGGTTTTATTCATAGTAAGCAGATGTTGGTAGACGAAGATTTTGCGGTGGTGGGGACAATCAATCTCGACTACCGGAGCTTGGTACACCATTATGAAAATGCAGTCTTACTCTATAAAACTCCTTCTATAATGGAAATAGCCCGAGATTTTCAAAATATATTTGCAGATTCTCAGGAAGTTTATCCCCATTCTATCAAAACGAGCTGGTATCAAAAACTTGTAAAAGAAATCGCCCAGTTATTCGCTCCAATCTTATAAGAAGTCTAGGACTGAGGACACAAACCAGTCCTCTTTTTCTTGCTTTTTACGAATAGAAAGATATAGGGAGGGACGATGCTGACTCAGAAAGAATTGGATTATATCCTGACATTCAAACAGACACATTTACACCGTTTTCGGGAAATTGAAACCTTTGTGAAACTATGTAAAAAATCACTTAAACAGCCATCGTAAGCTGACAATCCTAGGACTTTTTGATATACTAAGACAGATAAATTGAATAGGAGAAACGATATGAGTGTGTATGGTAGAGTAGAAGAAGTTCATCAGGAGAATCGTGAACCTCTAGAATACCAAATCAAACAAGAATTGCATCATCGTGAATCAAGTCGTCTTCCTTTGGTGAAAATTTTACTATGGAGTACGCTTGTAACAGGAATAACTCTAGGAGTACCGCTATTACTCGATTTAATGAGTGCACAGGAAGTGCAGGATTTTTATGCAGGTTGGGCGCTTCATCAGACAGGGAAGATTTACAGCGACTATTATGGAAGTCAAGGTTTGCTTTATTATTTGCTGACTTACGTGACTCAGGGCGGATTTTTCTTTGCCATCTTTGAGTGGTTAGCCTTGGTAGCAGGAGGATTTTTCCTTTTTAGATCAGCGGACACCTTGACAGAGCAAGGAGAGCAAGCTGGACAAGTGGTGACTATTTTTTACATGCTAGTTACAGGTCTTGCTTTTGGTGGAGGATATGCGACTCTTTTAGCGCTTCCCTTCTTATTCGCGGCCTTTAGTTTAGTTGCGGCTTACCTAAGCAATCCAAGCCATGATAAGGGCTTTGTACGGATTGGGCTGGCTTTGGCAGGCGGATTTTTCTTTGCTCCCTTGTCATCGCTCCTGTTTCTTGCTGTAGTGAGTTTAGGCTTGTTGGTCTTTAACCTTGGGCATAGACGCTTTGCGCATGGGTTTTATCAGTTTCTTGCAGTGGCTTTAGGTTTTTCACTTGTCTTTTATCCAACTGCCTACTATAGTGTTGCAACAGGAAGTTTTGGGGATGCCATTAGTGGTATTCGTTATCCTATTGACAGTATTCGCTTTGATTTCACTTCTAAAATTTTAGAGAATATAGCTTTTTATGGCTTGTTGTCCCTTGGTTTGGGATTTGTGGTTTGTATCTTTTTAGGTCTCTTTCAATCCAAACCCTCTAAACTATATGTCATCTCAGTGCCTGCGAGTCTTGTGACAATTTTAGGTTTGATTTTGCTTTTCTTTTCACAAGAGCCTCTGCACGCTTCTTATTTGATGGTCGTCTTCCCTGTTTTCCTACTTTTATTGGTAACCAATATTAAGAGTCAACAGAGGGGGCGTAGTGTTAGACGAAGACGAAGAGAAACGCCAGTTAGTCTATGGAGTCGTTTCTTCAAAGGAAATCTATATCTGCCAGTTTTAGGGCTTGTCTATCTCTTGACTGTTCCCTTTTTGATGAGGTTTGTCCTTTATCCGGTACCTTATCAAGAACGTAATCGTCTTGCTGATTTGGTAAAAGAGGAGACAAATACGGAAGATGCTATCTATGCATGGGATGATACTGCGACTCTTTATCGTAAGAGTGAGCGCTTGTCGCCATCGGCGATTTTGTCTCCCGTGCACTATACAGCAACTGAGGAAAATCGGAATAAGCTACTCAATGACTTGAAAGAAAAACAACCTAAGGTGATTGTGGTAAATGACAAGGTGCCAGTCTGGTCTGAAGTAGAAACAATCTTGAAAGAAAATTACCAACAAGTAAAGACTGATTACTCAGAGTTTAAAGTCTATAAAATCAAATAACAAAATCAATATCTTGTGTATTTTTAAAAATTTTAGGATTTTTAACACAAGATATTGATTTTTCTTTTTAGAGTGGTATAATACTTTTTAGAAAGAACATTTTAGAAAAGAGCATGCATATGATTGCACTAGAAGAAAAAATTACAATTTTGCCAACTCTCTTCGTCGAGAAACGAGATGGGAGACGTGTTGTATTTGATGTGGATAAGATTGACAAGGCTCTCCACAAGGCGGCAGACAAGGTTATGGATGTGACACCCTTGGTTGAAAAACGCCTCAATGCTCTGACTGAGCGAATTGTCACAGAAATTCATAGTCGCTTTCCACAGGGGGTTAAGATTTACGAAATTCAAAATATCGTAGAACATGAACTCCTTGAAGCCAAAGAATATGCGCTGGCTGAGGAGTATATCACTTATCGGACACAGAGGGATTTTGAGCGCTCAAAAGCGACAGATATCAACTTTAGTATTCATAAGCTTCTTAATAAAGATCAGGCAGTTGTCAATGAAAATGCCAATAAAGATAGCGATGTTTTTAACACCCAACGTGATTTGACTGCGGGGATTGTTGGGAAGTCGATTGGACTCCAAATGCTTCCTAAGCACGTAGCCAATGCTCACCAAAAGGGGGATATCCACTATCACGATTTGGACTACAGTCCCTATACACCGATGACCAACTGCTGTTTGATTGATTTCAAGGGGATGTTGGAAAATGGTTTTAAGATTGGAAATGCAGAGGTAGAAAGTCCCAAGTCTATCCAGACTGCAACAGCTCAGATTTCCCAAATCATCGCCAACGTGGCTTCTAGCCAGTACGGTGGTTGTTCAGCTGACCGTATCGATGAAGTCTTGGCGCCTTATGCAGAGAAGAACTACCAAAAACACCTCAAAGATGCAGAAGAATGGGTCTTGCCTGAAAAACGGGAAGATTACGCTTGGAAGAAAACTCAAAAAGACATCTACGATGCTATGCAATCCCTTGAGTATGAAATCAACACCCTCTTCACTTCAAATGGCCAAACACCTTTTACCTCGCTAGGTTTTGGTCTAGGAACTAGCCGTTTTGAGCGTGAAATTCAAAAAGCTATTTTAAACATTCGTATCAAGGGTCTTGGTTCAGAACACCGTACAGCCATCTTTCCTAAGCTCATCTTTACGCTTAAAAGAGGTCTTAACTTGGAAGAAAGAACTCCCAACTACGACATTAAGCAGTTGGCTCTTGAGTGTGCAACCAAGCGGATGTACCCAGACGTCTTGTCTTACGATAAGATTGTCGACTTGACAGGTTCTTTTAAGGTGCCTATGGGTTGCCGTTCGTTTCTTCAAGGGTGGAAGGATGAAAATGGTGTAGAAGTCAATTCAGGTCGGATGAATTTAGGCGTTGTGACGGTCAATCTTCCTCGCATCGCCCTCGAGTCTGAGGGCGACATGAATAAGTTCTGGGAAATCTTCAACGAGCGTATGAATATCGCAGAAGATGCCCTGGTTTACCGTGTCGAACGAACCAAGGAAGCGACACCGGCAAATGCTCCTATTCTTTATCAGTACGGTGCTTTTGGCCATCGTCTAGGTAAAGAAGAAAGTGTTGACCAGCTCTTTAAGAATCGTCGGGCAACCGTTTCGCTGGGCTATATCGGCTTGTATGAAGTAGCGACAGTTTTCTTTGGTAACAGCTGGGAAAGTAATCCAGATGCTAAGGAATTCACGCTAGACATCATTCGCGATATGAAACGCCGTGTAGAAGAGTGGTCTGACCAATATGGCTACCATTTCTCTATCTACTCAACACCGTCTGAAAGTTTGACAGACCGTTTCTGTCGACTAGATACAGACAAGTTTGGTTCTATTCCTGATATTACAGATAAGGAATACTACACCAACTCTTTCCACTACGATGTTCGTAAAAATCCAACACCGTTTGAAAAATTAGACTTTGAGAAAGTCTATCCAGAAGCAGGTGCGTCAGGTGGTTTCATCCATTATTGTGAGTATCCAGTCCTTCAGCAAAATCCTAAGGCTCTGGAAGCTGTCTGGGATTATGCTTATGACCGTGTGGGTTATCTGGGGACTAATACTCCAATAGACCGTTGCTATAAGTGTGACTTTGAAGGGGATTTTGAACCAACTGAGAGGGGCTTTGCTTGTCCTAACTGTGGCAATAGCGACCCTAAAACAGTAGACGTTGTTAAACGGACTTGTGGCTATTTAGGTAATCCTCAAGCGAGACCTATGGTCAATGGGCGTCACAAGGAAATTGCAGCGCGTGTCAAACACATGAATGGTTCAACGATTAAAATAGCTGGTCACCAAGTAACCAATTAGAAAGAAATGAAATGGGAAAATATCAATTAGACGATAAGGGGCGTGCACAAGTGACCCGTTATCACGAGAAACACTCTAAAGGTGGAGCTGGTAAGAAAGAACGCTTGCTCAACCTCAGAGAACAATTTTTAAATAAGAATAAGAAGAAATAAAAGTGAGAGTCAGCTCTCGCTTTTCTCATAGTGGGAGGTAAGGATGGAATTACGCAGACCAAGATTAGCAGATAAAGAAACAGTTTTAGAGATGATGGCAGAGTTTGAAAAGAGCCAATCAGCCCATGATGGCGGATTTTGAGATACAGAGAACTTTGTGTATGAAGAGTGGTTGGAAACAAATATGCAAAAAGAAATGGGAATAAACTTGCCTGAAAATCGTGTTCCTTCTATTCAATTTGTATCATTTGATGATGCAGGTCATACTCTAGGATTTTTGAATCTGCGATTGAGACTGAATGAGGGTTTACTGAATTATGCTGGCCACATTGGCTACTCCATCCGTCCATCAGAAAGAGGCAAAGGTTATGCAAAAGAGACTCTCCGTCAGGGCTTGAAAGTTGCTAAGGAAAAGAATATCAAGAAAGCTCTGGTGACCTGTAGTGTGAATAATTCTGCTAGTAGAGCAGTCATTTTAGCAAATGGTGGGCTCCTTGAGGACGTTCGTAATGGTGTGGAGCGTTATTGGATAGAGGTAGCGAATGAATAATCCAAAACCACAAGAATGGAAAAGCGAGGAACTCAGTCAAGGGCGTATCATTGACTACAAGGCCTTTAACTTTGTGGATGGCGAAGGCGTGCGTAACTCTCTCTATGTATCAGGTTGCATGTTTCATTGCGAGGGATGTTATAATGTTGCCACCTGGTCCTTCAATGCCGGAATTCCCTATACAGCAGAATTAGAAGAACAGATCATGGAAGATCTCGCTCAACCTTATGTTCAAGGCTTGACCTTGCTGGGAGGGGAGCCTTTTCTTAATACTGGGATTCTCTTGCCACTTGCTAAGCGGATTCGGAAGGAATTGCCAGACAAGGACATCTGGTCCTGGGCCGGCTACACTTGGGAAGAAATGATGTTGGAAACTCCAGATAAACTGGAACTCTTGTCACTGATTGACATTCTTGTCGATGGACGATATGATCGAACTAAGAGAAATCATATGCTCCAGTTTCGAGGTTCGTCTAACCAACGAGTTATCGATGTGCAAAAATCGCTCAAAAGTGGGCAAGTAGTGATTTGGGACAAGCTCAATGACGGAAAAGAAAGCTATGAACAGGTGAAGAGAGAATGAAGAAAAAAGACTTAGTAGACCAACTAGTCTCAGAGATCGAGACGGGGAAAGTCAGGACACTGGGAATATACGGTCATGGAGCTTCGGGTAAATCAACCTTTGCTCAAGAATTGTACCAAGCTTTAGATTCTACTACAGTAAATTTGCTAGAAACAGATCCTTATATCACCTCAGAACGCCATCTGGTAGTGCCAAAGGACGCACCAAATCAAAAGGTGACAGCTTGTCTGCCGGTGGCGCATGAACTTTTACCTCTTCCTCCCTACTCATCTGAGTACAATCCTATTGAGAAAACATGGGCTCATATCAAAAAGCACCTCAAAAAGGTATTACCAAGTTGCAATACCTTTTACGAGTCTCTTCTGTCCTGCTCTTGTTTCAATTAACTATATCTATAGAGTAACATAAATCTCAAAAAATGGGGTGCCCCCCTCTGTTTGTTATGCAAAAAATAGAAGATAGGATAGAGAATCGCTTTGATGATTTCAATCATATCTTCTATTCAAATAGTTAGCTCATTAAATTAATGATATTACTGAGTTCAATTCCCTCTCTTTTAATATCTTAAAGCCTCCCAATATCCATGACAATGAGATATTTTAGCTAAAATCAAAGAGTGTTCACAAAATTTGATGTAATAAACTCTTGATTAACATTGTTAAAATTGATTATTCAAAAATTTCCGGAGTTGCCTTTGTTTAACAGTGTTCAACCCCCATATATCCGATACTAACATCATCAATATAACAAGTGCAAAAATATATCCCATATTTGATAATGATGATAACGATGAAAAATAGGAGAAGTACACAGTCTTACTGAGATAAACTAAATTTAATCCTGTAGTTATTAGCACTGCACTAAAGAAAGATAAAAGAAAAATTAATATATTGTCAAAAAATATTATTGAAAAAATATACTTTTTCTTATACCCTAAGCTATATAAAATAGCTAACTCTTTTGATCTATTGATTATATATCCCTTATTTAAAAATGCAACTACTAATCCTATGACCAGAGAAATTACAGTCGAACCAACTATCAATATTCTCACTAAGCTACCATAAATATCACTAAAAGTTCCTGACCTCATATCATATCTGGAAGCTAATCGATACTTAGGAAATAGTTTTTGCAGATTTTTAGAAATAGTCTCTACATCACCAGTTATTTTTATTAACAATCCATCTTTGCTCGTCCCTACAGCATTTACATAATTTTCATAACTATCTACAATGTCTTTACTAGCCTTTGATGTTTCAGGAGTCAACGATAATATTTGTTTGTGATGCTCATATGATTCTTGACTTAAAAAATATTCAAGATTAGATTCTTCAAAATAAGATGAGTAAATTGGATAATTTGATTTCAAACTATTTTGATAATATGTTTGATAAACACCGCTAATTATTACTTTATCATTCTTTTTTTCCTTAGAGTATATATTTGCTGTTTCCAAATCAATTTCTTTTCTAAGAACTTTTTGATAGTCTTCAGTATTTAAATGTTGCAAAATAAAAGTATCTGGTACTAAAACTTCATTACTGTCATCCTTTGGATAGTCACCTGATAACAGGATTATATTCTCAGAATTATAATCTGAAATAAAGTATTTAGGAACATCGAGTTTTTGGAAATTGAATGAAAGTGAAGAAATTTTATTCCAGCCATAGTTAAACTTTCTTATTTTACTAGAAAAATCTTTTTCAGAAAAATTTAAATTTAAACTATTATAAGCATTGTTATAATTAGATTTTACACCATGATTAAATAAAATTACCTTCTCAATTCCATCAATAGATTCAACTTGTTGTTTATCTTTATCCGAAAAACCTATTCTCTTACCATCATAAGGGCTTTGTATATTATTTTCATTATAATCTTTTATTGTATCTGTATTGAGTTGCTGAGTAGATGCCACTATGACTCTTTCACTTATTCCAGAAAAAAAACTCTCAAAACTAAGTAAAGAAGCTGAACGATACGCAGTAAAGCCTAGTATAAAAATAGATATTATTAAAGTCATAGGAACTATTAGAAGTAATTGCCTCTTCATATTTCGAATTGACTTATATTTTACATAATCTATAGTAAAATTAAAGGGAATTTTTCGAGTATTTTCGTTGAAGTTATCAGATAACTTTATATTTTCCTCTGTTCTCCTGACTTCTTTAATTGTTTTATCTTTTATCTCATATACAACATCTGCCAAATTAGCCAACTCTCTATCATGAGTGATATAGAAAATAAGAATCCCTCTATTTCTAAGTTTTTGTAGATATTTAAAAACTAATTGGCTGGTTGAAGTATCTAAGTTTCCTGTAGGTTCATCTAATAGTAAAATCTTTGGTTTTTTTATGGCTGCACGTGCAAGAGCTACCCTCTGCTTTTGCCCTCCGCTTAACTCAAAGCAAAACTTAGATTTCAAATCAAAAATATCTAATTCTTTCATGATACTTCCGATATCTGAATCCGGTGCATTACTTGCTAATTTTAAATTTTCAAAAACAGTAAAGTCTTCCAAAAGTTTATAATCTTGAAAAACTAATCCTATCTTTGATTCTCTTAACTGCGCCCATGTATCCAAACTATATTCTTTTGCGTTTTGCTTGAATAAAGTATACTCTCCTTCATACTCCTGATCTAAACCAAATAAAATATTAAACAATGTTGATTTACCTGTTCCGCTTTCACCTATTAAAGAATAAATTTTATTTGAGTCTTCTATATTGAGTGTAACTGAATTCAAAACTATTTTTTCTTTATATTTTTTGTCAAGATTTGAAATTTTCAACATACCTTTTACTCTCCAATGACATCTAAAAATAATATGAGAACCTGCTGTAGAATCACGGTACTAGTTAATTTTAAAATAGTTCAAATTTATGTCAGTATGATTTTATTATTTTTAATTGACTAAGCACCATGGATATATAATATATTTTCCCAAAAATAAAAGTTGAGTT
>NZ_VMML01000025.1:0-7506 GCF_013277175.1 Streptococcus sp. 3167
TTTGAAAATGATTGAGTATAAAGTAAAATAGATTGCAAGAATGTTGCTTGAATCATTACAAGACAGAAACTTCCCATCTTCCATTCAAATTGATACTCAATGAAAATCAAAGAGTAAACTAGAAAGCTAGTCGCAGGTTGCTCAAAGCACAGCTTTGAGGTTTCAGATAAAACTGACGTGGTTTGAAGAGATTTTCGAAGAGTATGACAAATAAAAAACGAACAAGACCTACTTCCTATCACGAAAGCTAGATCTCATTCGTCAAAATGATATTACCAAGTCTGGTTTATCCATTCATTGAAACGTGAACATAGTCATAGTGGTTTTCTATCACACTACCGCGGTCTGGCATTGGATTCCAAGTGTTAGCTGGCCCATATTTGCTATCGAATGGAGCATAGAAACGTTGTTTCCAGATGATGTAACTAATGCCGCGGCTGGCCATATTTTGAATAGCGTATTCCGCAATCTTATCCCCTAGTTCTGAGCTTTCTGGTACAATAAAGTCAATAGCCAAACCTTTTCCGTGATCTCCACTGTCTCCTGGACGGTAACCACTAAAGAATGTGATGCCAAACAAGTTGGCAATTTCTTCTTTAAAGGCAGCCGTTTGTGGTTGAAGGCCTGCATTTTCAGATTTCGCTACTGCAAGTCCAGCATAATCAGGCGCAGCTGGAGCTGTGTAAGTTGTTGAAACTCTCTTCGTCTCTTCTGGTTGATAAGTAGAAACTGTTGGTGTAGCTCCATTTGATGATGCTACTTCTTTTGCTTCTGAACTTGTTGCAGTTGTTTCGGTTGCTTTTTCTTCTACTAGAGTTGTAGTTGGTTCCACTGCTGACTTAGCTTGAGGGCTTACTTGTGTTTCCTGCTTCTCAGCTGGAGTCGTTTCCTGAGGAGCTGCTTCTGTAACTGGGCGAGTTGTTCCAGTTGTTTGCTCCTCTGGGACAGAAGTGCCCGTAGATGATGCCACTTCTTCAGAAGCAATCACTGTCTTTGTAACTTCTGAGCTTGATGCTACTTCTTTTGGCGCTTCTGTAATCGGTTGAGAAAGATCTGCAACTTGAACAGTTTGATCATCTACGGTTACTTGATTGGTTGTCAAATCTGCTGTCGCAGTTGTCACTTCTTCACTAGAGTCTGCTTGGGGTGTTTGGATTTCAACTTCCGTTACTTCTTCTACTTCATTGACAGTTGTTGTCAAAACGGTTTCTGGGAAAATCAAGTCCATATTAGTGATTTTATTCAAATTCGCAAGAACTGTGACATCTACACCCAAGGCTTCTGCAATGGTGCTCAAGGTATCACCATACTGAACGGTATAACTAGTTTTGTTATCCGTTTTAGTCAAATCATTTTTGATTTGCTCAACACTACGTGCAGTCCAAAGAACTTCTTCTGCTTGAGTTGCCAATACTGGGGCAAATGACAAGGCTACTGTTGAGGCTAATAATATTCTTTTCTTCATTCTTTCAAATTCCTTTCAAATGAGTACCTGTCTATCATAACACAAAAAATGCAGAAAAAAAGCCCTCTCGGGCCTATTTAACAGAACTGTCTATTCCTTGTAACAAACTCGGTTACTTGAAACAGTTTGTTAGGTCTCTGTCACAAAACTGACATAATCTTTTTATCGCTCAACCTCAAAAATACGGGAAATATCTACTAACGCTTGAATCCTGTGATTGCCTTCATAAGACGACTCTAAAAAGTTGAGACTTTGAATCCCACTATTCTGGGCAAATTCCACATCCAGAGTCCGATCCCCTATATAATAAGTATTGTCAGAATTCAACTGATACTTGTCTAACAGATAGTTAGCCGCTTCTGGACTTGGCTTCCGCGCAAAGCCACTCTGACTGGTTAAAATCTCCGTAAAATAGGACTCCAAACCCAAATCTCTGAGAATGGTAAAAGCGTTCTTCCCCTTATGAGTATAGACAAACTGCTGAATCCCTGTCTCATTTGCCCAAGCTAGCACCTCACGCGCACCTGGCATCAAAATTACCTGAGCATTCTTTTCAGCCAGACTTTGGGCACGCACTTGATTGAGCACTTCCACATCTAGCTTTCGCTCTTCCGCCACCTGCACAAGCAAATCCTGCACCGAATACTTGAGGATAAACTCTCTTACCTTCTCCTTATCATAAGGAATAAAAAACTGAGCAAAAGTCTCCTCAATCCCAGATAAAATCGCTTCGTAAGAATCCAATAAAGTCCCGTCTAAATCCCAAATAAAAGCTGTTTTTTGCATTTCCTATCCTTTCAAGCTCATATAGCGCTGGTAACGATAGCGTAGAAATAACCAGCGAAAACCATTATCCAAGAGAGTCCCTGCCCAAATACCAGACAAGCCCCAACCAAAAACAATCCCCATCAGATACCCTGTTCCAATGCGGATACACCACATTCCTATACTTGTCGCATAGAAGGGAAGCCGAGCATTGCCCAAACCCTGCCAGACTGCTGTATAGATGACTGTTCCTATCGTCATAGGGATTCCAAGTAGTGAAAAAAGTGTCACTAGAACACTAGCCTCCACCGCTAGAGAATTAGTTGTATAGAGATGAGTTAGTGGTATACCCAAAGCATAGATACTGAAGGTCAAGGGCAACATGAGGACCAGAGAGAGCCAAAAGGTTTGCTTGCTCAAACTAGCGACTCTTTTCCAATCATCTTCTCCAACCGCTCGAGCCACTTGCATGACTGTTGCTGTAGCCACACCAAAGGCAGGCATATAGTTAAACTGGGTCAAAACTTCCCCGACTGCATTTCCAGCCACTGCCTCTGTCCCGAAAGACACAACCAAGGCAATGATTACTACATCTCCAGCCCGCATCATAAGTCGCTCTCCAGCTGCTGGTATTGCCAAAGTCAGTAAGTCTTTATCCAGTCCAAAAGTTGGCCTCGCATAAGGAAGTTTTAATTGTAACCACAAAATCACAAGACCGACCAAACGAGACAGAATAGTCCCCCAAGCAACACCAGCTATTCCCATATCTAGAACAAAAATAGCTAGACTGGAAAAGAGAATATTCAAGGCATTGGATAAAAAACTAACATAGAGGGGCAGACGTGGATTATGCGTTGCACGAATCAAGGCTCCCAGACTAGTCATCAACCCCAAGAGCACAATCGACCCTCCTACCAAAGATAGGTAGAGTCCACCACTCTCAGCTACATCTCTCTCCGTCCCCAAAAGTCCTATCATCTCTTTCCCAGCGAAGATGGACAAAGCTCCTAAAAGGAAACTTAATAGTAAGGTAATCTTCAAGGCCTCAGTCACATGATAGGCTAGCTTAGACTGATCCTTCTGCCCCAAACTTTTTGAAATAACACTGGAAATAGCAGCTCCCAGAGCGATGAAAATCGCCTGATAAATCGTAATAATATTACCAGCTACTGATACACCCGAAATAGCTATCAAGCCCAAGTGGGCTACCAGATAACTGTCCACCATCCCCATGAGCATCTGCAAAAAGTTTTCGCCCATAGCTGGCAAGGCAATATTCAGAATGTCTTTATTTTTCTTAAACAATCCTTCCTCCTTATGAAAAGAAACTCAGTTGGTTTCCCAACCGAGTTTACTCCCTCTGTCTTAAAGTCCTAGATAAGCCTCAACCGCTGCTTGCATATCAGCAGCTGCCACTGTTGTCTTGTGACGAACAGGAGTTGTTTCAAGGCCATCAACTGCTGGTGGCACTGCAACGCCTGAGATTTCATGTAATTGAGCCAAGGCTTCAAAGTCAGTCAAGTCAACTTTCCCCGTTACAGCTTCTACTGCAACTACTGGGAACTTGTATGGACTAGCTGTTGATGCAATCACTGTCTTAGTCGCATCGCCAGTAGCAGCTTGGTATTTCTTATAAACTGCTGAGGCAACCGCTGTATGTGGATCCTCGATATAAGAATCTGACTCATAAACACGCTTGATTTCTGCTGCCGTTTCTTCCTCAGTCGCATATTCAGCTGCAAAGAGGTCCAAAATCTCTGCATCAAAATTAGTCAACTCATATTGACCTTGGCTATTCAAAGCATTCATGAGTTCAGCTGTCTTAACCGCATCATTTCCCAAAAGATGGAAAATCAAGCGCTCCAAGTTTGAAGATACCAAGATATCCATAGATGGACTAGTTGTTACCTTAAACTCACGCTTCTTGTCATAAACACGTGTCTTGAAGAAGTCTGTCAAAACATTGTTGTCATTTGAAGCACAGATCAATTTACCAACTGGTAGGCCGATTTGTTTGGCATAAAAAGCAGCCAAGATATTTCCAAAGTTTCCTGTTGGTACTGTGAAGTTGACCTTATCACCAACCACAATCTCACCAGTCTTAACCAACTGAGCGTAGGCATAAACATAATAAACAATCTGTGGTACCAAACGACCGATATTCATAGAGTTTGCAGATGAAAATTGCAACTTGTTTGCAGCCAATTTTTCACGAAGGGCTACATCGTTAAACATATGTTTGACGTTAGTTTGCGCATCATCAAAGTTACCATCAATGGCGATAACATGAGTATTGTCACCAGTCTGAGTAGTCATTTGCAACTCTTGTACCTTGCTGACACCATCTTTTGGATAAAAGACGACAATCTCAGTGCCAGGTACATCCGCAAACCCTGCCATAGCAGCTTTCCCAGTATCACCAGATGTTGCTGTTAAGATGACAATCTTGTTCTCCAAACCATGCTTCTTAGCAGCTGTTGTCATAAAGTATGGCAAAATAGACAAGGCCATATCCTTAAATGCAATTGTTGAGCCATGGAAAAGCTCCAGGTTGTATTGCCCGTCTAATTTCACTAATGGTGCGATAGCTGGAGTATCAAACTTGCTATCGTAGGCATTGTTGATACAGTAGTCCAACTCTTCAGCTGTAAAGTCATCTAAAAATGCTGACAAAACAAGCTTAGCAACTTCCTGATAAGATGCATCTTTCAATTTGTCAAAGTCCAAATCTACCTTTGGATAAGTAAGCGGTGTAAATAAACCACCATCCGTCGCCAAACCTTGCAAAATAGCTTGGCTAGCAGTTACTGTATTGTTGGCATCACGCGTTGATTGATAAACTAATGTCATTACTCTCTATCCTTTATCTATAGTCCCTTCCATTATATCATGATTTTTCAGAAAATTCTCCCTTTATAAGAGAAATTATAGGCCCAATTCTTCTTTCAAAGACTCTAAATAAATCATTTCTTGTTTATTTCTCATCTTCAGTCCTTCATCAGCTAGCCAGAGTAAATCTTTTGAAAACTCTATAATCGCAGTTTTCTCCTCATCTGTTAGCTTTTTCTTAGAAAATTGCCGCCTTAAAGACTTATAATTTCTCCCAAATGCTTTAAAGAAAGGTGCGATTTCTAAGTAAGATTCAAGTTTCTCTAAATTAACTAATAATCCCAAGTGAAAAGCTGCTGAAGCGAAAGTTCTATCTAGAGATTGAGTACACACACTACGAAACTCAACTGTTCCGCGAGTCGTTAAGTCTTGGTACTGATAACTACGATGAGTTTCAAAATCTTTCTCTTGAGGGTAAATAAGAACCTCTTCCCCATTAAGATCAAATGCTTGGATTTCAGGTGTAGCTAAATAGTCCCTAGCCTGAATCGGATAAAAATAATAGGTTTGTCCATCACGTTCCGCAGTAAAAATTGCAGAATGATCTAGATAGTCAAAAAAATCATCTTCATCATCAAAAAGTCTAGTATTAACCCCAACATTCTCTGGATAGATGCCATGCATCGATTCTTCCCAGAAGATGTCCCTTGAAATTTTTGTATACCAATCCGCACCTGTAAACTCAGAATTGGCAAATAAATAAGCCTTAACTGTTTCAATTTGGGTAAAAGCATTAATCACCCGTAAGTAGTTGGATTTTGAAATATCCAGCTGAACCTGACTCCCACAGATAAAAGCACCATATTCAGGGAAATGATGTAAATCTGATTTAGTAATATTTCTACTCAAATTCAAATAATCCATCAACATCTGATAGCGTGGATAAGCCACTGGACAATTCTCATTTTTATCCCAGTTAGGATGGATACCGCAACCAACGATAGCATGATTGGATTCGCCTAATTGTCTCTGAATTACATCCATATAATTATTGAAACGATTTTCGACCTCTTGAATCGTTTCAGCCTTACCAAATGCAAATTCAATCGTAGTATAGGAAACTTCAAATAAAATAGCATCCTGACTTATCGGATCTACTAACTGGATAGGATTGCCAAAATCATCTACCTTTTCTACAATGAAATCCAGAGCGGAAACTAAATAATGAAATAGATCCTTTATAACTTCAACATCTGTAGCATCCCCTTCTAAACTTGCAACAGGATACTCCAACTCAATTCCGACAAACAATTCAGGATTTTCTTTAATATTTTTCAAATACCGATGTTTTAATAAATCGATAGAACAAGACATACTCCCCTACACTTTCTTAATCTAAATAAAATTTGAATAACTACTATTATACCAAAAATAATACAAAAAAGGAACGAAGATTAACTACGTTCCTAACGCTATACTATACCGGCGGCCGGGGTCGAACCGGCACGTCCTTGCGGACACTGGATTTTGAGTCCAGCGCGTCTGCCAATTCCGCCACGCCGGCAAATAGTAACTGGGGTAGCTGGATTCGAACCAACGCATGAGGGAGTCAAAGTCCCTTGCCTTACCGCTTGGCTATACCCCAATAATATAAAATAGGCGAGTGATGGGGATCGAACCCACGCATGCCAGAGCCACAATCTGGTGTGTTAACCACTTCACCACACCCGCCATAATTCTATTAACACGGGCAGTAGGAATTGAACCCACACTGAAGGTTTTGGAGACCTTAGTTCTACCTTTAAACTATGCCCGTAAAATGGAAGGGGAGGGATTCGAACCCCCGAACCCGAAGGAGCGGATTTACAGTCCGCCGCGTTTAGCCTCTTCGCTACCCTTCCAAAATATATAAATGGCGCGAGACGGAATCGAACCGCCGACACATGGAGCTTCAATCCATTGCTCTACCAACTGAGCTACCGAGCCTTATTGCGGGAGCAGGATTTGAACCTACGACCTTCGGGTTATGAGCCCGACGAGCTACCGAGCTGCTCCATCCCGCGTTAATATAAAAGGAGGATGTGGGATTCGAACCCACGCACGCTTTTACACGCCTGACGGTTTTCAAGACCGTTCCCTTCAGCCGGACTTGGGTAATCCTCCAAAATAGTTTATACGGGAACAAACCCGTGTCCTCTTAGTGAAAAGATAATGTTTCAATTCTCTAGTAATGGACTAAACACTATGGGCACGAGTGGACTCGAACCACCGACCTCACGCTTATCAGGCGTGCGCTCTAACCACCTGAGCTACGCGCCCAAGTTAAAACTTGGTACAAAGAACAAAGTTCAAAGCGGGTGACGAGAATCGAACTCGCGACAACAGCTTGGAAGGCTGTAGTTTTACCACTAAACTACACCCGCTAAAATGGGAGTTAACGGGATCGA